>DATGFU010000416.1:0-5922 GCA_035308865.1 Allostellaceae bacterium
CGACCAGAGATGCGCCATCTCGTGGGCCACGACCGTGAACACGGCCTCGCGGGTGCGCGGCGAGGAGGTCGCGGGATCGAAGAGGAGGTCGTTGTCGATGTAGGTGATGGCGCCCCAGTTCTCCATCGCCCCGGCGGCGAAATTGCCCGGCACCGCGATCAGGTCGAGCTTCGGCAGCGGGTAGGGAACGCCGAAATACTCCTCGTAATAGGGCAGGATCGACGTCGCCGCCTCCAGCGCATAGGCGCCCTGGTGGGCCTTGCCCGCCTGGGTCCACACGCCGATCTCCGTCTTGCCGGCATGGCCCTTGATGGATTCGAGATCGCCGATGGTCAGCTCGAGCAGGTAGCTCGACATCTTCGGCGTCTCGGCGAACTCGACCCGCTTCAGGGGATGGCCGCCGGCACCGGTGCCGGCCACCGCCTCGCTGTGGATCGGCATGTTGGACACGGCCGCGAGATCCTTGGGGATGGTGACGGCGAGGCGGAACGTCGCCTTGAAGGCCGGCTCGTCCCAGCCGGGGAACATGCGCCGCGCGTCCGTCGATTCGAACTGGGTCACCAGCATCCGTTCGGTGTGCCCGCGATTCTGGTAGTCGTCGTAATAGAGCCCGGCCGGGGATTCGGGGATCGTGCCGGCAAAATCGATGCTCAGCACATGGCGACCTGCCGCCACCGGCTGGGGGAAGGTGAGGGTGACGGTCTCGGCCTTGCCATCCGTCGCGACCGTTGCCTGACGGTCATCGGCGAGCCCGGCCTTGGCGATCTTGAGTGCCGTCGAGTCGAGCACGATGCGCGTGGTCGGCTTCGCCACCTCGACGTCGATCTCCTCGTGCCCGGTGAACTCCAGCTTCTCCAGATCGGGTGCGATATCGATCCGGTAGGCGATGGGGCGGACATCCTTGGGCAGCCGGCCCGGCGCCGAGTCGAAGGAGAAGGGCGCCTCGGCAAATGCAGGCGCAACGAACAGTGTGGCGCTCCCCAGGAGCGCGGCGATGGCGGTCTTCATGGCGGCGCACTATGTCGATGACGTTCGCGCAATGCCAGTGCCGGCGATTTTGCTGTGGCGCATCACCGCATTTTGCCCTGTATTTCCAATCAGGGGATTGCGGGGGAGCCCATGACGGAACCGTCGGTCGCGAGCGTCAGCGCAGATGACGCGCAGCTGCGCGCCCTCGGCTACAGCGCGAAGTTCGACCGGTCGATGTCGCTCTGGGAGAATTTCGCGCTGGGCTTCACCTATCTGTCGCCGGTGGTCGGCGTCTATTCGGTGTTTGCCGGTTCGCTGCAGGCGGCGGGCCCGCCCTTCATCTGGTCCTACCTGCTGGCCGGCGCCGGGCAGATGCTGGTCTGCCTCGTCTTCAGCGAGATCGTGGCGCAATATCCGATCTCGGGGGGGCTCTATCCCTGGACGCGGCGGCTGGTCGGCAAGCGCTGGGCCTGGATGGCCGGCTGGGTCTATGGCTGGGCGCTCTTCACCACCATTGCCGCGGTGGCCACCGGCGCCGCACCCTTCCTGGCGGATTTCCTGGGATTCGAGGCGACGCCGGGCGTCATCGCCGCGGTCGGGCTGGCGCTGGTGCTGATCGCCACGCTGCTCAATCTGGCGGGCACGCGGCTCCTTGCGCGGGTCGCTCTCTTCGGCTTCATCTGCGAGCTGCTGGGCGCGCTCGCCGTCGGCATCTATCTGTTCTTGTTCCAGCAGCACAATCCGCTGGCGATCGTCCTCGATCCGGGCCTCAAGCCGGTCGAGGGCTCTTATCTTCCGGCCTTCCTCGCCGGGGCCACGGCGGGTCTGTTCTGCTGCTACGGCTTCGAGGCCTGCGCCGACGTGGCCGAAGAGACGCCGAATCCCGGTCTCCGCATCCCGAGGGCGATGCGGATGACGATCTATATCGGCATCGCTGCGGCGTTCTTCGTCTGCCTGGCGCTGCTCGTGGCGCTGCCGAACCTCGCCGACGCGATCTCGGGGAAGGAGCCCAATCCCCTGCCGGCGCTTCTCAAATCGGCCTTCGGGCCGATCGGCTCGAAACTCGTCATTCTCGTGGTGATGGTCTCGTTCCTCTCCTGCGTCCTCAGCCTGCAGGCGGCGGTCAGCCGGCTGCTCTTCGCCTATGGCCGCGACCGTATGATCGCCGGCCACGGCGCGCTGACGAAGCTCTCGGCGCAGCACGTGCCGTGGATCGCGCTCGTGGTCGCCGGTCTCATCCCGGGCGTCATCATCGTGCTCGGCATGTTCCTGCAGGATGCGATCCAGACGATCATCAACGCCGCGGTCGCCGGGATCTACCTCGCCTTCCAGATGGTGGTGATCGCGGCGCTCTATGCGCGCTCGCGCGGCTGGCGGCCGGCCGGCGCCTTCTCGCTCGGCACCTGGGGGCTTGCGGTCAATGTCGCGGCCCTGGTCTACGGAATCGGTGCGCTTTCCAACATCATGTGGCCGCGCACGCCAGACCAGCCCTGGTACGTCAATTTCGGCATGCTGGCGACCATCGGCGGGATCGTTATCGCCGGCTTCGCCTACATGGCCGCGGCGCGTACCCATGATCGCGGCGAAGCGCCTGCCGGCGATGCCTGGCACCCTGCCCAAGTTCCACAATGACAACGGGAGAAGCCCCATGAAGCTCGCGTTCTTCGCCCCCCTGGCGCTCGCCGCCCTCTCCGCCGGCGCGGCCCGTGCCGACGACGTCTCGGCCGCCGACAAGGCCGCGCTGACGGCGCCGGTGCAGCACCTCGCCGATTCGATCAACGCGGGGAACGCCGAAGTGCCCCAGGGCGTATTCGCGCCAGGCTCGGTCGTGCTCGACGATTTCGCGCCCTTCCACTGGACGGGAAAGACCGACGGCGCCGGCTGGTACCGGGCGCTGGTCGGCACCACCCACCAGCAGCATGGCGACTTCCTCGCGATGAAGGGCGCGGTGAAGATCGGCGAGCCCGCCTTCGCGCGGATCCAGGACAACAACGCCTATGTCGTCTATCCCTCGACCTTCGACTTCACCGAGAACGGCAAGCGCATCCACCAGATGGCCGAGTGGCTCTTCACCGAGCAGCGCATCGGCGGCAAATGGCTGATCACCGGCCACACCTGGGCAATCACCGCGGAACTGGCGGCGCAGTAGGGGACTAAAAGCGGGGACACAATATGTATTTCCGGCGCTGGCGACCGCGAATTGCGGTCGAATATGGCATCGGGCCAAGGTTACTGAGGGGTATCGAGCCGCGCCGGCCGGGAGGGTCTACATGCACACAGGATCCTGCCTCTGCGGCGCCGTCCGCTTTGAGGTCGCCGGCGACCTGCCGGGCCCCGATGCCTGCCATTGCTCGCAATGCCGGAAGCACTCTGGTCACTATTTCGCCTCGACCGACGTGCCCCGCGCCGCCGTGACGATCCATGGCGCCGACAATCTCACCTGGTACCCCACCGTGAAGGCGCGGCGGGGCTTCTGCTCGACCTGCGGATCGTCGCTCTTCTGGGACCCGTTCCAGAGGGATTGGATCGGCATTGCCATGGGCGCATTCGACACGCCCACCAGAACGCGGCTGGCGATCCACATCCACGTGGCCGACAAGGGCGACTACTACGACATCACGGATGGCGTGCCGCAGAACCAGCATTGAGGGGGTGCGTGTGCCCTATTCGCCGATCCGGGCAAGGGCTTCGGCTGGGGTGACGATCCGAATTCCGGCGTGAGCCCCCAGCGCCACCAAGTGTCGGTCGCCGGATATGATGAGGTCGGCCGCCGCGGCGACGGCGGTGGCGATGACCTGATCATCGTCGGGGTCGTCCGCGATGACGGGCGGCACCGCTACCGGCGTCACAACCTCCGCCGCGAGAGTGTAATCGGTCAGCAACGCGCGGGCGCTGACGCCGATCAACGTCAGCCGCCGAACGGCGAAGGGGCGAGCCAGAACCCGGGCCAGTTCTTCCAGCAGACTCGCGCTCGTAAAGAGTTGGGTAGCTGGGCGCTGATGGATTGCGTCGCGCAGGCGGTGCGGCGTGCCGCGCCAAAGCAGGGCTGAGACGACAACGTTCGTGTCAAGAACGATCCGCGCGGCCCCGCTGCCGCCGCCCGGCGCGGACGGAATCGACCTCGGCCTGGATCTCTTCCTCAGTGATCGGCGGGGCGCCTGCGGCTTCGAGCGCAGGCGCGATGGCGAACAGCCGGTCGAGCGCGGCCTCGCGCCGTCCTTTGGCGGCGAGGAAATCCACGAAATCCTCGATCTCGCCCCGTTGCTCGGGCGGCAAGGCCAGAATCTTCTCCAGCAGGGCCTGGGTGTCGGACATGCGTTGCTTCCTAAGCTGCCGTCGAGGCCATCGACTCAATAGTCACCATCAGTAGGTTGTAATCGCCGTCACCCTACCAAGCTACCCGGCGGTCTCCCGCAACGCCTTCCTGAGCCGCACGCTCTCCGACTTCAGCTGCCCGCAGGCCGCCAGGATGTCCCGGCCGCGCGGGGTGCGGACCGGCGAGGAATAGCCCGCGTCGTTGACGATCCGCGCGAACGCCTCGATCGCCGCGTCGGTCGAGCACTCGAAGGGCGCGCCGGGCCAGGGGTTGAAGGGGATCAGGTTCACCTTGGCCGGGATCTCGGCGAGGAGCCGCACCAGTTCGCGCGCATCGGCCGGGCTGTCGTTCACGCCCTTCAGCATCACGTATTCGAAGGTGATGCGCCGCGCGTTGGACGAGCCAGGATAGGTCCGGCAGGCCTGCAGCAGCGCGGCGATCTTGTACTTCTTGTTGATCGGTACGATGCGGTCGCGCAGCTCGTCGGTCACCGCGTGCAGCGAGATCGCGAGGTTGACGCCGAGCTCGGCGCCGCAGCGCTCGATCAGCGGCACCACGCCCGCCGTCGAGAGCGTGATCTTGCGCTTCGAGATCGCCAGGCCCTCGTGGTCCATGACGATCTTCAGCGCCTTGGCGACGTTGTCGAAATTGTAGAGCGGCTCGCCCATCCCCATCATGACGATGTTGGTGAGCTGCCGGTCCTCGGCCGGGCTCGGCCATTCGCCGAGCGTGTCGCGCGCGGTCATCACCTGGCCGACGATCTCGCCGGCGGTGAGGTTGCGGACCAGCGTCTGCGTCCCCGTATGGCAGAACTTGCAGGTCAGCGTGCAGCCGACCTGGCTGGACACGCACAGGGTCCCGCGATCCGATTCCGGAATGTGGACGCTCTCCGCCTCCTGCCCGTCGGTGAAGCGAAGCAGCCATTTCCGCGTGCCGTCGGCCGATTGCAGCGCCCGCGACACCGCCGGACGGCCGACCTCGTAGCGCTCGGCGAGCTGGGCGCGGAAGCTCTTGGCGAGCGTCGTCATCGCCGCGAAATCGGTCGCGCCGCGGTGGTAGATCCAGTGCCACAGCTGGCGGGCGCGGAACGGCTCGGCGCCGAGGGTGGCCATCTCGGCGGTCAGCTCCTCGCGGGAGAGGCCGACGAGGGGAGGAAGCGTTGCGGGTTGCGCCAGGAGGGCGACGGCGCTCATGCCAGACTCGGGGTGTTGCGCATTCGAGATCATATCATGCCGCGGCGGCAGAATGGATAGACCCCCACCCAACCCTCCCCCGCGCAGCGGCGGAGGGCCGGGGTGGGAGTGCCTCAGGTCAGCGTTTGTACTTGCAGGCCTTGTCGATCGCCGCCAGCGCGTCGGAAAAGCCGCTCAGCGAATAGCTGTCGGTCAGCGCCTTGCCCTTGGCGGATTTGGCCTTGATGACGAGGGTATTGCCCTGGACCATGGCGGTGACCGCCGCCTTGTCGGCGTCGGCGTCGCGCGACCAGGCGGAGTGGTCCTTGGTGAAGAAGGAGAAATCCGTCTTGCCGATCGTGACGTCGGCCGCGCCGTTGAGCGGCAGATCGAGACCCAGATCGAGCGACACGATCGGCAAGACGGATTTCTCCTTCTTCACCAAGGACCACTCCGCCTGGTCGC
>DATGFU010000417.1:0-9158 GCA_035308865.1 Allostellaceae bacterium
ATATCGAGCGTCACGTTTTCGAGCTTGATGCCGAGATCCTCGCTGATCACCTGACCGCCGGTCAGGATCGCCATGTCCTCGAGCATCGCCTTGCGGCGATCGCCGAAGCCCGGCGCCTTGACGGCCGCGACCTTGAGGCCGCCGCGCAGCTTGTTGACCACCAGCGTGGCCAGCGCCTCGCCCTCGACGTCCTCGGCGACGATGACGAGCGGACGCGACGACTGCACCACCGCTTCCAGCACCGGCAGCAGCGCCTGCAGGCCCGAGAGCTTCTTCTCGTGGATCAGGATGTAGGGGTTCTCCAGCTCCGCGACCATCTTCTCGGCGTTGGTCACGAAGTAGGGCGAGAGGTAGCCCCGGTCGAACTGCATGCCCTCGACGACGTCGAGCTCGGTGTCGCGGCTCTTGGCCTCCTCCACCGTGATCACGCCCTCGTTGCCGACCTTCTGCATCGCCTCGGCGATGATGCGGCCGATCTCCGTCTCGCCATTGGCCGAGATCGTGCCGACCTGGGCGATCTCCTCATTGGTCGAAACCTTGCGCGAATGCGCCTTGACGTCGGCCACCGCCGCCTCGACGGCGAGGTCGATGCCGCGCTTCAGGTCCATCGGGTTCAGGCCCGCGGCCACCGCCTTGGCGCCTTCCTTGACGATCGACTGGGCGAGCACGGTCGCCGTGGTCGTGCCGTCGCCGGCGAGGTCGCTGGTCTTGGTCGCGACCTCGCGGACCATCTGGGCGCCCATGTTCTCGAACTTGTCCGAGAGCTCGATCTCCTTGGCGACGGTGACGCCGTCCTTGGTGATCCGGGGGGCGCCGAACGACTTGTCGAGGACGACGTTGCGGCCCTTCGGGCCCAGCGTCACCTTGACGGCGTTGGCGAGAATGTCGACGCCGCGCAGCAGCCGGTCGCGCGCGTCGGTCGAAAACCTGACGTCTTTAGCAGCCATTGTGTGGATTCCCTTTATCTGTCTCGGTCGCGAGGACTCAGTGGGCGTTGATCACGCCGACGATGTCCGACTCCTTCATGACGAGGTATTCCTCGCCGTCGATCTTGATCTCGGTGCCCGACCACTTGCCGAACAGGATGCGGTCGCCGACCTTGACGTCGAGCGCATGGACATGGCCCTGATCGTCGCGGGCGCCAGGACCGGCGGCGACGACCTCGCCCTCCTGCGGCTTCTCCTTGGCGGTGTCGGGGATGATGATGCCGCCGCGGGACTTCTCCTCGGAATCGAGGCGACGAACCACGACGCGGTCATGCAGCGGACGGAAATTCAACGACATATGGATCGCTCCCTTGCGATTACGGCCTTAAGGCACGGATATCGGCCTGGGGGCGCTGTTAGCACTCTCCCCCGGCGAGTGCCAGGGAGATATGGGAGCCATGCAAGGGTGTCAAGACGGGACGCATGAAATTTTTTGGAACGCTGCGGCGGCGTGGTCGCAGCGACTGGACAAGTACCTGCACCGCTGCCAATTTTCGTCCATGACGATGATCGACATTGATGCCCTGACGCCGCAGGAGCGCCTTGAGCTGATCGGCCGCCTGTGGGACAGCCTCGACGCCGAGGACGTGACGCTCTCCGCCGCACAGGCGGAGGAACTCGGCCGGAGGTTGGCTTCGGCCGATGCGGATCTCGCCGACAGCGTGGCTTGGCAGGCCGTTCGCGCGGAGCTTTCCGACCGCAGCAAATAATGCGGCCGGTCGTCTTCTCGCCCGCGGCGCGGGCGGAAGCGAATGACGCCTGCAACTGGTATGAAACCCGCGGCACGGGTCTCGGCCAGCCCGGCGGCGTTTCCCGTTATCCGGAATGGCGTCCGCCGGGCCATGCTTCGGCGATTCCCCTATGCCGTCTTCTTCCGCGTGCTGCCCGACCTCATCCAGGTCATCGCGTGCTTTCACACCAACCGCGACCCGGTCCGCTGGCGGCGGCGCACATGAGCCACCCTCACCCGACCCCGTGCTTCCGCAGCCAGTCGAGGCACTTGGCGAAGGCATCGGTGGCGTCCTTCTCGTTGTAGCTCTCGCGGTAGTCGGCATTGAACCCGTGCTCGGCATCGGGGTAGACGATGAACTGGCACTCGTCGCCGGCCGCCTTCAGGCGCTTCTCCATCTCGGCGATCTCGTCGGCCGGGATGCCCTGGTCCTTGCCGCCGTAGAGGCCCAGCATCGGGACCTTGATCGAGGCCGCGACGTCGAGCGGGTGCGTCGGCATCGCGTCGGTCGACTTGCCGCTGAGCGTGCCGTACCAGGCGACGCCGGCCTTCAGCGACGGGTTGTGGCTGGCGTACATCCAGGTCATCCGCCCGCCGCGGCACCAGCCGGTGATGCCGAGCTTTGCCGCGTCGCCCTTCTGGCTGCCGGCCCAGCGCACCGTCGCGTCGAGATCGGCGAAGGCCTTGGCGTCCGGCTCGCGGTTCACCAGGTCGATCACCTGGTGGATGTCGGTCATCGCCGCCGGGTTGCCCAGGCGGAAATAGAGCTCGGGCGCCACGGCCAGGTAGCCCTGCTTGGCGAAGCGGCGGCACATGTCCTTGATGTGCTCGTGGACGCCGAACACCTCCTCGATCACCAGCAGCACCGGGAACGGGCCGCCCTTGTCCGGCTCCGCCCGGTAGGCCGGCATCTCGCCGTCGGCCACGGGGATCTTGACCTCGCCCGCCGTCAGACCGGCCGAGTCCGTGACGATCGCCGCCTCTGCCTTGCGCACGCTCAGCGCGAAGCCGGTGGCGAGGCTGGTCATGACAAAGCCGCGGCGGCTCTGGTTCATGGTCGGGAACAGGCCCCGGACATCGGCGAGCGTCATCGAGCGGTCCTCCTCGGGCTGGGCGGCGGGCAAGGTGCACCGATGGACGCTGCCGCGTCCATCGGCATGATGCCTCAGAGCAGCGGGCCGTCGGCGCCCATCAGCTCGCGGCGGATGAGCTTCAGCGGGATGACGCCGGCCCGGTTGAAGCGGTCGTGGAAGTCGAGCAGGCTGAACCGGTCGCCCATCTTCGCCCGGTAGTCCGCCCGCAGCTTCAGGATCGCGAGCTTGCCCAGAGCGTAGTAGAGATAGGTCGGGTCCTCGGTGCCGCGCTTGACCTCCATCTCGCCGACCACCGGCTGCTGGTGGCCTTCCTCGACGAAGAACTTGCGGGCATCCGCCAGCGACATGCCCGTGGTATGGATGCGGATGCCGACGACCAGCCGGCAATCGCGGAGCAGCGCGTCGATCGCCTGCATCATCCGCAGCCGCGGATCGCCGTTGCCCAGCCCTTCGTCGAGCATCATCTGCTCGGTGTAGTGGGCCCAGCCCTCGACCGTCGTGTTGGCCGACAGCACGCGGCGCACCAGCGAGCGGTTCTTGTCGGCCTCGTCGTAGAGATGCTGCACGAAATGGCCGGGCCAGACCTCGTGGACGCTGACGTTCTGCAAGAGCGGCGTGTTGTAGCCGCGCAGGTACTCCTCCTGCTTCGCCGCCGGCCATGTCGGATCGGGCAGCGTGATGTAGTAATAGGATTCCCTGGCATGCGTCTCGAGCGCGGCCGGCGCGTCCATCGAGGCGAAGGTCGTGGCGCGCGCGAAAGGCGGTGTCTCGGTGACGATCGGCTGCTCCTCGCCCGGCACGGTCACGATCTTGCGATCGATGACGAAGCGGCGAAGCATCGTGAGCTGGTCGCGCGCCGTCGGGATCAACCGGTCGGCGGCGACATGGTCGGACTCGACCTGCGCCAGCACGGCATCGGCGGACTTGCCGGGATCGATGCGGCGTGCCGCCTCTGCCAGCGCCGCCTGGTCCTTGCGGAGCTGGGTCATGCCGACCTCGAGGATCTTGTCGACCGGGAGATCGACCATGTCCTCGTCCAGCAGCTTCTCCTGGAACGCCGCGCGCCCGATCGCGAAGGCGCCCGTGGCCTTGGGCCGGAGCTGCTGCAGGAAGGCCTTGTACTCGCCGAGAGCGGCGATCACGCCCTGGTTGGCGGTCGCGAACTCGGCCTGCAGCGCCTTGTCGGCGACGCCGGCGAAGGCGCCGGGCGCATCGTTCTTGAAGAACGAGATCGTGCCGTCGATCTGCTCCAGCGCGATATCGACATAGATCGGCGCGGTCTGGGTGAGGTTCGCCTTCGCCGTCGCCAGCAGCACCGGGATCTGGCGCTCGCGCGACGTGGCGGATTTGAGCCGGTCGGCGGCCGGGGCGAAATCGCGCTTGATCAGGCCGAAGACCGAGTCCGTCGCCAGCACCAGATAGAGGTTCGGGTCCTTGCGCCAGAGCGCGACCTGCTCGTCGGCGAGCAACTGGCCCTTGATGGTGGAGATCAGGAAGGCGAGATCGTCCCGCGACATCTCGGGCAGCCCGGCGGGATCGATCGCCGCAGCCTTGCCAAGCCAATCGCGCAGCGCCTTGCGGCGGGCGAGATGCGCCGCCTCGGTCAGATCCGGCAGCTTGGCGTCGTAGTCGTGGACGCCGGTATCGGTCGCTTCGATCGGGTTGGCGGCGAAGCGGTCCTTGAAGTAACCGTCGACCAGCGCGCCATAGGCGGTGGTCGGCGTGTCCGGCGCCGCCAAGGCAATGCCCGACAGAAGTGTCAGCGCAGCGCCGACGCTTGCAAAACGCAACAATCTCAACTCCTCCCTGGGTGACGTTTGTGGCTTCTAAACGAGTTCGGCCTGCGCTGTCATCAGCACGGCGCCGGCATCGTCACGGCTGCGCGCCGTCACCCCGCCGCCTTCGGACCGTGCCTCGAGCCGCAGGATGCGGTCGTGAAAGGCCGGCCGGCGGCCGCGGAAGGCGAACCGCGCGAGACGTCGGCCGGGCTGGACGCGCATCACCAGATGGGCGAGCCATGTCGCCTGCAGCGGGCCATGGACGACAAGTCCGGGATAACTCTCGACCCCACGCGCGTAGTCCAGATCGTAGTGGATGCGGTGACCGTTCCCGGTCAGCGCCGAGTAGCGGAAGAGCGTAACGCTGTCGGGTCTGCGCTCCTCGACCAGTGCGCCTTGCGGCGGCGGCGTGGCGGGCTCCGCCGGCCGCGCGGCCGAGGCAACCGCGCTGTAGACGATGTCGTGCTCCTCGACCAGTACGGGCCCCCTCGGCCCGTCGAGAAGATGGCCGACCGTGACGAAGACAAGCAGGCCGGACCGCCCGGCCTTCTCCTCGATCGCGAGGATGGTGCTGGTGCGCCGCACGGCATCGCCGGGCAGCAACGCGCCGCTGACCTCGATCCGTCCGCCGGCCCACATGCGGCGCGGCAGCTCGTGAACCGGCGGCAGGAAGCCGCCGCGCCGCGGATGGCCGTCCGCCCCGAGCGCTTCCGCCGGCAGCCAGTCCTGGAACAGCGTCCAATGGCCGAGCGGCGGCAGCGAACCGTCCGCGGGCTCGGGAACGCCGAGCGTGACCGCCAGCCTTCCGGCCAGCGCCGGCGGGATCGTGTCCTCCCGCGTCTCGCTGCGGCCGAGCCAGGATTCATATCCCATCGAGCACCGCCTCGCGGATCCCGACCTCCGCCGCGGCATGTCCGAGTGAGACCGTCGCGAAGAACGCCGCCACCACGCGATCGTGCCACGGGACGCGGGAATCGTTGCCGTGGAATCCGAGATGGCCGCCGGACCGTGTCAGCACGGCCGAGACCGCAGGGTTGGCGTCCCAGTCGATCCGGCGATAGGGCTCGGCCGGGATCCACGGGTCGTCGAAGGCGTGGATCACCAGCGTGCGGTGGCGGATCGCGGGCAGCCGGTCGGCGGCCGAGTTCCGCTCGTAATAGTCCCAGGCGTCGGCGAAGCCGTTGCGGGGGGCGATGAACTTGTCGTCGAGCTCGATCACGGTGCGGGCCCGCCGCACGATGCGGCGGTCCTCCGGCGCCAGCGCGACGCCCGAGCCCAGCACCTCGCGCTTGATCGCGCGCAGCACGTAGCGATGATAGACGCGGTTGCGCGGCGCGAGCATGCGGCGGGCGGTGGCGGCGAGGTCGATCGGCGCCGAGACCGTCGCCGCCGCCACGATGTTCGGCTGGCGCGGCCGTTCGCCGAGGAATTTCAAGAGCATGTTGCCGCCCAGCGAGAACCCCAGCAGCAGCAGCCCGTTGCGGGCCAGCGGCCGCGGCAGGGCGTCGAGCGCCGCCGCGAAATCCTCCGTCTTGCCGGCATGGTAGTGCCCGCTGCTGGTCGCTCCGGAGGGGCCCGCGCCGCGCAGATTGAGCCGCAGCACGGGGAAGCCTTGCGCCGCCAAATGGCGGGCGGTCGAGACCATGTAGAAGCTCGCCTCCGAGCCGCCCAGCCCGTGCACCGCCACGACCAGCGGGCGGCCGCTCTCGAGCTCAGGCCGGTCCAGCCGCGCGGCAAGCGCACCGCCGTCGCCGAGCGGCAGCAGCATCCGCTCGCCCACGCTTTCGTCCTTCTGGTCGCGGCGGAGGGCGTTGCGCAGCGTCTGAAGATCCGGCCCCCACCACGGCGCGCGCGGCCGGAAGGGCGGCAGGTCGGCCTGTTTCAAGGCGTCTCCGCCGTGAGGAACCGCTCGATCGCGTCGATCTGGGCCGCGTCCATCAGCGCCGGCGCATGTCCTGCATCCGCGACCGTGTAGAGCTGCGCCCCCGGGCCGCGGCGGGTCATCTCCTGCGCGGTCCCGGCCAGCAGCGTATCCGACAGCGCGCCGTGGATGACCAGGGTCGGGCAGCGGACGGCGTCGTAGAAGGGCCAGAGATCGACGACGGCCGGCGTCTCGACCTGGAAGGCGGCGGCGATCGCCGGATCGTAGGCGAGCGCCAGCTTACCGTTCTCGAGCCGGCGATACCCGTGCTCCGCCAAGTGCCGCCAATCGTCGTCGGTCAGCCGGCCCATGCCGACCTGGACCTCCCGGAGATAGGTCTCGACCTCCGCCACCGTATCGAACTCCGGCACGCGCCCGACATACGTGCCGATGCGCTCGGTCGCGGTCCGCGGAACGACCGGGCCGATATCGTTCAGCACCAGCCGGCGGATCGGCGTGCCCGGCTGCGCGGCGAGATACATGCCGATGAGCCCGCCCATCGATGTCCCGACATAGTCGACCTCCGCCGCGCCGCTGCGTGCGATCAGCGCCGCGACATCCGCGAAATAGGTGGGGAACGCGTAGTCGGCCGGGTTCGGCAGCCACTCGCTCTGCCCTCTTCCCGGCATATCCGGCGCCAAGACCCGGCCGCGCTCCGAAAGCCGCTCGGCGAGCCGGTCGAAGTCGCGGCCGTTCCGCGACAGGCCATGCAGGCAGATGGTTACGCGCCCCTCCGCCGGCCCCGCCCACTCGGCATAGGAGAGGCGATGAAATCCATGTGGTCCCAGGCAGGTCAAGGTGCGGAGAGTGACGGCCATGCGCAGGCGGACTCCGGTTTGCGAATTCACGCAATTTAGCCCCATTCGGCGCGCCCGCGCCACTTCGCCGGGACCGCGGCGCCTACGGCAGATAATGTTTCGAACCCGCCGGCGGAATGCCGCGCCGCAATCGCGAGTGCAACGGTGCCATGATGGCACTTGAGCCGATGATGCCGGTCAACCACAGGCTCTTCACCGCGCCGGGCTCGGCCTGCTCAATCCTTGTCCGCGAACCATCCCGGAGCCACACCATGATCGCCTTCGTCACCGGAGCCACCGCCGGATTCGGCTTGGAGATTACTCGGCGCCTCGTCGCCGCCGGCCATGCGGTGGTCGCCGTCGGGCGCCGCCGCGACCGCCTCGACGCGCTCCGCGCCGAGCTCGCGACCGACCGGCTCTATGTCGACACCCTCGACGTCCGCGACAACGAGGCGGTCGTACGGCTGGTCGAGGCGCTGCCGCACGCCTTCGCCGCGATCGACCTGCTGGTGAACAACGCCGGCGCCGCGCTCGGGCTGGAGCCCGCCCATCGGGCGTCGCTCGAGGACTGGGAGACGATGGTCGACACCAACGTCAAAGGCGTGATGTACGTCACCCGCGCGCTGCTGCCGGGCATGGTCGAGCGCAACCGCGGCCATGTGATCACGATCGGCTCGGTGGCCGGCACCCGCCCCTATCCCGGCGGCAATGTCTATGGCGCGACCAAGGCCTTCGTGCGCCAGTTCTCGCTCAACCTGCGGGCCGATCTCCTGGGCACCAACGTCCGCGTGACCGAGATCGAGCCCGGCCTCGTCGGCGGCACCGAGTTCTCGAACGTCCGCTTCCACGGCGATGCCGAGCGCGCGGCCAAGGTCTACGAGAACACGGTGGCGCTGACGCCGGAAGATGTGGCGGAGGCGGTGGTCTGGGCCGCCTCATTGCCCGAGCGCGTGAACATCAACACGATCGAGATGATGCCCGTGACGCAGGCCTTCGGGCCGCTCCCCGTCTACCGGAAGACGCCGGGCTGAACGGACCCATGAAGAGGCAGGTGTCAGGTGAATAGCGTCACTGTACAGACTGAGTCAGTATGAAAATTCCCTAACAGACGATATTGACCGCGGCTTCGCTCCTGCCTCATCTCGAGTCGGTTGGCTTCCCGACGAACGAGACGATATGGTCCGCTCGGTGGAAAGGCGTCTTAGCGGGGCATCGACCATGGAATGGCGGGGATGGTTACGCCTTTGTTCGATGGCCTTAATCTACATTTGGGGCTTCTTTTGGCTGACATTGATAGTGTCTTCGGCAATCTCAAAGCCGTGGCGCGGGGACTTGGACCAGTGGCTATCGGCGGCTCTTCTCGTGACACTCCCCATCGGAGTGGTCAACTGGCGACGCAAATGGAGGCGCAAAGGATGGGAGGGGATCAAGGCTGAGTGGCGAACTGCGTTATCCCCATCTGAATCTGGTCAGTACCGCAAGCTCTCTTGGTGGGGAGTGCTCTTGACGGTCGTGATTATTGTAGTGTTTTGCGCCATTGTTTTCATCGGAAGCAAACGCGTGTCATGGGAATAATTCTCCTCCCCCCTATATCGTGCATTCGCGGGGCTGGTCGGCCGAGGACATACAGCGCAACGTCACCACCGAGCCACCGGGAAAAGGGTTCACTGACCGCTTCATGCGGCTCAGTCTAGGGGTGCACTACACGGCCATCGCGGTAGGGACGCTCATTACTGAGCGCCCCCCGCACAGAACCGGACGAGCCCGATTAAGGCATCCGGCTCCCACCTTGGGTGATGACGTCTGAACCGTTGTTGCGGCCATCCGTACGCGGTCCAGCCCGTGGGACACG
>DATGFU010000418.1:0-2681 GCA_035308865.1 Allostellaceae bacterium
GCGGTCCGAATTGAACGTGATGAACTTTCCATCCGGCGAGTAGCAGGGCGATGTGTCGATGGCGTTCGTGGTGGTGATCTGGCTCACGTGCCGCGTCCGCAGATCCATCGTGTAGATCGACGTCGCGCCGTTGGTCGACAGGCTGAAGATGACGCGGTTGCCATCCGGCGAGAACCGAGGCGCGAAGGTCATCCCCGGAAAATCGCCGACGACTTCCTGCTGCCCGGTATCGATGTTGAACAGGTAGACCCGGGGCGTGCCATGCGCATAGCTGAGATAGGTGATCTCCTGGCTGGTCGGCGAGAAGCGCGGCGTCAGGACGAGGTAGCGTCCGTCGGTCAGGTAGTGGTTGTTGAACCCGTCCTGATCCATGATCGCCATGCGCTTGATCCGGCGGTCGGCCGGGCCGGTCTCTGCGACGTAGACCACGCGCGTGTTGAAGTAGCCGTCCTCTCCGGTCAGCCGCTTGTAGATGTCGTCGGCGACGCGATGCGCGACCAGCCGCCAATTCTCGGTCGGCGTCGTATAGGCCTGGCCGGAGAGATAGGCGGCGCCGAGCACGTCCCAGAGCCTGTACTCCACCTTCAGACGTCCGTCCGGCTGGGTTTCGGCGCCGCCCACCACGAGGGCCTGAGCATTGATCAGGCGCCAGTCGGGGAAGCGCGGCATGTCGTTGACCGACAAGCCGGTCTGGGTGAACGCATGCGGGTCGAGCGGCCGGAACAGACCGGAGCTCTGCAGGTCGTTGGTGATCACCTCGGTGATGTTGTGCCCGATCTGGGAACCGCCGGGACTCTGTGCGCCGAAATCCGGGATCGCGATCGGCAGCGGCTGCACGTTTGGATCGCCGATCGTGATCGTCAGCTCGGCCCGGGCGGCGCCGGCGGCAAGCACAAGCGCCAGCCCGGCCAATAGGGAGAACAGGGCCCGATAAGACAGTCGTTTCGTCATTGGAGGTCCTTCGGAGTGAACCGCAACGTCAGGGATTTCATTTGCTCGTACTTGCCCACCGGGATCTTCAGCGGCTGGCAGTCGGGATTGAGCGTCGCGCGCAGCGCGCTCTCGGCGAAGGCGCGCGTCCGCGGATCGAGGCTGTCCTTGTCGACGATCGTGTTGTTGCACAGCGTGCCGTCCGGATCGACGTCGACATGGATGTAGGCGACCATGTCCTCGGCATCGAGCCCGCCGGGATCGAAGTTCCAGCACTGGTGGATCCGCTGCGCGAGCGCGTCCTTCTCCGCCGTGGTGATCTGCTCGCCCAGCGGCGCGTCATGCATCGCCGAGGCGGGCGGCAGCGCCGCCTGCTGCTTGACCGGCTTGGGCGGCGCATCGGTGCGCTGGGAGACCGGCGTGGACTTCGCCAGGTTCTTCAGGAGCTGGTCAAAAGCCAGATCCTGCTTCTTGTCCTGCGGCTTCGGCTGCGGCTTGTCGGGCGGCTTCGGCGGATCGGGCTTTACCTCGGGCTTCGGTGGCACCGGCGGTGGTGGCGGCGGCTTCGGCGCGGGTGCCGGTGTCGGAGGCGGAGGGGACGGCGGTGCCGGTTGCGGCGGCGGGGGTGTCGGCTGCGGTTGCGGCTGCGGTTGCGGCTGAGGCGTCTGCGCAACCTGCTGCGACGGCGGCGGTGCGGAAGGCGGGGGCGGTGCCGGGGTCTCATCCTTCGGCAGATCTGGCTTGGGACTCGGCGTCGGCGGCGGCGGCGTGTCGATCTTCGCCTTCTCCACCGGATGCGGGTTGCGCTGCGTCGCCCGCGTCTGGTCGGCGAGATTGACCAGCTGCACGGCGATCGCGGTCTCTTCCGGCAGCGGCTTGCTCTTGAGAAAATCGGGGAGGCCAACGATCACGGCCGTGAAGAACAGCGCATGCAGCAGGAACGACAGGAGATATCCGCCGCGCATGTGGTCGAGATCGAGCGGCCGCCTCTGCCGCGGCGGCGGCGCGTGAAGCCGCGGCGGCCCGCCGGCGCGCGGCCCCGGACGCCCCAGCGAGCTGGGACGCGGCCCGCGCCCGTCGCGCGCCGGCATCGGCCGGCGCTGCCCGAAACGGGTTATCGCCTCGTTGCCTTCAGCCATGGCTCAATGCTTGACGGCTCCCTTGGCCTGCGGCAGCTCGGCGACCAGGGAAACCTTGGTGAATCCGGCCGAGGCGATCAGCCCCATCACCTCCATCACGCGTCCGTAATTGATCGCCTTGTCGCCCCGGACGTAGATCACCGCGTCCGGGTTGTTGTTGGTGATCGCCTGCAGCTTGGCCACCAGGGAGTCGGTGTCGATCTTCATCTCCTGCACGAAGATGTCGCCGTCCGAATTGACGGTGATGACCAAGGGTTCCTTGTTCTCGTTGATCGCCGGCGCATTGCTCTTGGGCAGGTCGACGGGTACGCCCACGGTCAGCAGCGGCGCCGCCACCATGAACACGATCAGCAGCACCAGCATGACGTCCACCATCGGCGTGACATTGATCTCCGCCATCGGGCGGTAGCGCTGGCGGCCGCTGCCGCGCTTGAGGACCGCGCCCGCCATCGGTCAGGCCTTCTCTTCAAGCTGGCGCGACAGGATCGCGCTGAATTCCGACGCGAAATTGTCGAGCCGGTTGGAGTACCGCCCGAGGTCTGCCGATATCTTGTTGTAGCCGACCACCGCCGGGATCGCCGCGACGAGGCCCAGCGCCGTCGTGAACAGCGC
>DATGFU010000419.1:0-9289 GCA_035308865.1 Allostellaceae bacterium
GCCGATATGGGTTGGGAGAATCGGGTCATCTGGGGGGAAGGCCTCTTCCTCCAGCCCCAGCATTTGCAGCAGCAGGAACGCTATTTCGAGCGGCTGGTGCGGACCAGCACCGCCGGCCTGCGGCCGTTCAGCTGGGGCCTGACCCAGCTCGAGCTGGACAACGATCTCCTGACCCTCGGCAAGTTCGCCATCCGCTCGGCCGAAGGCATCATGCCGGACGGCACGCCGTTCACCGTGCCGGGCGACGTCGACCAGCCGCGGGCGATCGACCTGGCGGAGACCACACGCAACTCGATCGTCTATCTGATGCTGCCGGCGCGCCAGCCCGGCAGCGTTGAGACCGCGCCGCCCGAGCAGGTCGAGACGGTGGCCCGCTTCGTGACGGGCGAGCATGAGGCGGTGGACACCAATGCCGGCTACCAGTCCTCGGCGGTCGTGCCGATCGGCAAGCTCAGGCTGCGCTTCGGCCTCGAGGGCGAGGCGCGCGCCGGGTTCACGAGCGTCGGCTTGGCCCGGATCATCGAGGTGCGGGCCGACAAGAGCGTTGTGCTCGACGAGAACTACATCCCGCCGGTCCTGGCGAGCGCCGCCTCGCAGGTGCTCGCGGGCTTCATCAACCAGCTGCAGGGCCTGCTTCACCACCGCGCCGAGGCGCTCGCCGGCCGCGTGTCCGAAACGACGACGCGCGGCGCCGCCGAGCTCGGCGACTACATGCTGCTGCAGCTGTGCAACCGCTACGAGCCGCTGATCACGCATCTCGCCGCCACGGTCGGCCAGGTTCACCCCGAGGCCTTCTACCAGGTCGCCGTGAGCCTCGCCGGCGAACTCGCCACCTTCACCGAGAGCCGCAAGCGGCCGACCGTGTTCCCGCCCTACCGCCACGACGACCTGCACATGACGTTCCGTCCGGTGATCGCCGCGCTGCGCCAGGCGCTGTCGGCGGTGCTGGAGCAGACCGCCGTGCCGATCCCGCTGCAGGAGCGGAAATACGGCATCCGCGTCGGGCCGATCGGCGACAGCACGCTGGTCACCGACGCCACCTGGGTGCTGGCGATCAAGGCGCAGATGCCTCCGGAGACGCTCAGGCGGAATTTCCCAAGCCTCTGCAAGATCGGGCCGGTCGAGCGGATCCGCGAGTTGATTACGGTGGCGCTGCCGGGCATACCGGTGCGCGCGCTGCCGGTGGCACCGCGGCAGCTGCCGTATTATGCTGGCACGACCTATTTCGAACTGGATCGCACAGGGCCTTATTGGGCGGCGCTCGCTCAGTCCGGCGGCATTGCGATTCACGTCACCGGCGATGTGCCGGGGCTCGAAATGGAGTGCTGGGCGATCCGGGGGTAGACCATCATGACATTCGACGACCCCTTCGCCGAGCCATCCGATGTCGAACGCACGGTGATCCGGCCGCGGCCGGGCGGCCAGGCGCCGGCACCGGCGGCGGCACCGCAGCCGCGGCCGGCGGAACCGACGAGCGGCGGCCCGGTACCGGAGACCGGCGTCAACCGGCTGGTCGCGGCGGCGGCACCATTGCTGGCCGCGGCCGTCCGGATCGCCGGCGGCCGCGGCCGCAATCCCGATCCCGACCAGCTGCGCCGGGCAATGATCGAAGGCATGCGCGAGTTCGAGAAGCGGGCGCTGGCCACCGGCATGGAGACGCGCTCGCTGCGCGCCGCCCGCTACGCGCTCTGCGCCACCATCGACGACATGGTGCTGAGCACGCCCTGGGGTGCGGCCAGCTCATGGACGGCGCAGAGCCTCACCAGCATCTTCCACAACGAGGTCAGCGGCGGCGAACGGTTCTTCGACATCCTGGACCAGATGCAGAAGGATCTCGGCCGCAACTCCGAGGTCGTGGAGCTGATGTATCTCTGCACCTCGCTGGGCTTCGAGGGCCGCTACCGCGTCATGCCGCGCGGCATCGCGGCGCTGACCGAGCTGCGCGACGGCGTCTACCGCACGATCCGGCAGCGGCGCGGCGATTTCGAGCGGGATCTCTCGCCGCACTGGCGGGGCCTGTCGACAGGATACAAGCCACTGTCGCAGCGCATCCCGATCTGGGCGCTGTGTCTCGCCACCGTGTTTCTCGCCTGCCTGATCTACGTCGGCTTCGACTTCGCGTTGGCCGGCCAGTCGGACATTCCCTTCGCCACGCTGTTCGGCCTGCCGCCCAGGGGCGCCATCCAGGTTGCCCGGACCACGCCGGTGCCGCCGCCACCGCCGCCGCCGGCGCCTGCAGCGAACGCCCCGGAGGCCTCGGTCACCAACAAGCTGCACAAATTCCTCGAGCCGGAGATCAAGCAGGGTCTGGTCGTGGTGCTCGAAGACGCCCAGACGGTCACGGTCCGGCTGACCGCGAAGACCATGTTCGCGCCGGGTGACGCCACGCTCTCCAGCAGCTTCCTGCCGCTGATCCAGCGCATCGGCGAGGCGCTGCAGGACGAGAAGGGCGACGTGCAGATCAACGGCTATACCGACAACCAGCCGATCCGCACCGTCCGGTTCCCGTCGAACTTCCAGCTGTCCCAGGCCCGCGCCGACGCGGTGGCCCAGGTCATCGCCGGCAAGATCGACCCCAAGCGCGTCCATGCGCAGGGCAAGGGCGAAGCCGACCCGATCGCCACCAACGACACGCCAGACGGGCGGCAGCAGAATCGACGGACCGAGTTCGTGCTCGTCCGCACCCCGTCCTGACCGGCCGCGTTCGCAGGGATCTCACGCCATGAACTTCCTGAAGCGCATCATCCGGTCGCCCTGGTTCCGGACGTTCCTGGGCGTACTGTTCCTCAGCCTTTTGATCTGGTTCTTCGGGCCGCTGATCGGCATCGGCCAGGTCCATCCGTTCGACAGCGAGATCGTCCGGTACATCACCATCGCCGTCCTGTTCGTGCTCTGGCTGGTGCTGAATCTGATCCGCGAGCTGCGGGCCAAGCATAAGGAGAAGGAGCTCGTCGAGGGCGTCGCGGCCGCGGCCCCCGATCCCAACGCGACCGCCTCCGCGGAGGATCTTGCCGCCCTCTCCGAGCGGCTCAAGGACGCGCTCCACGCGCTGAAGAAGACCAAGCTCGGCGGCGGCGGCTCGCGCTATCTCTACCAGCTGCCCTGGTACATGTTCATCGGGCCGCCGGGTGCCGGCAAGACGACCGCGCTCGTCAACAGCGGCCTCAACTTCCCGCTGTCGGACACGCACGGGCCGCAGGCGCTGAAGGGCGTCGGCGGCACGCGCAACTGCGAATGGTGGTTCACCGACCAGGCGGTGCTGATCGACACGGCCGGGCGCTACACCACCCAGGACAGCCAGGCCGAGGTCGATTCCGCCGCCTGGCTGGGCTTCCTCAAGCTCCTGAAGCAGCACCGCAAGCGCCAGCCGCTGAACGGCATCGTCGTGGCGATCAGCCTCAGCGACCTCTCAACCCTGAGCGAGGCCGACCGCCAGGCGCACGCCCGGGCGGTGCGCAAGCGGCTGCGCGAGCTGCATGACCAGCTGGGCGTCCGCATCCCGGTCTATGTCCTCTTCACCAAGACCGACCTGCTCGCCGGCTTCGTCGACTTCTTCGACAGCCTCGGCAAGGAAGAGCGCGACCAGGTCTGGGGCATGACCCTGAAGCTGGACGACGGCAAGGGCGAGGAAGGCGCGGTCTCGCAGTTCCGGCCGGAGTTCGACCTGCTGCTGGCCCGGCTCAACGACCGCATGCTGGAGCGCGTGCACCAGGAGCCCGACGTCCAGCGCCGCCGGCTCATCTATGGATTCCCGCAGCAGATCGCGTCGCTCCGCGAGGTTGCCGGCGACTTCCTCGACGAGATCTTCCGGCCGAGCCGGCTCGAGACGCGGCCGATGCTGCGCGGCGTCTACTTCACGTCGGGCACGCAGAACGGCACGCCGATCGACCGGCTGCTCGGCTCGATGGCCGGGCAGTTCGGCCTCCAGCGCGAGGCGGTGACGGCCTTCAGCGGCACCGGCAAGAGCTACTTCCTGACCCGCGCGATCGGCGAGGTGTTCTTCGGCGAGGCCGGGCTGGTCGGCCACGACCCCAAGGTCGAGGGCCGCGCCCGCATGAGGTACATCCTGGCCTATACCGGATGTGCCGCCTTCCTGGTCCTGTGCACGGCGCTGTGGACGATCAGCTATTTCGGCAACACGGCGATGATCGCCCAGGTCCACGACGAGGCGACGAAATACGAGGCGCAGTACAAGGAGATCCAGGCGCGCGGGCCGAACGACACCGATATCGCGGCGGTGCTGCCGGCGCTCGAGACGCTGCGCAACATCCGCGGCGGCTACGCCGACCGCGAGGCCTCGATCCCGATCACCGTCACCTTCGGCCTCTACCAGGGCCAGAAGCTGAGCGCCGCCGCCATCGACGCCTACTACCGCGGCCTCGCCGGCCTGCTGCTGCCGCGCCTGCTGGCCCGGCTCGAAGGCCAGATGAAGGCGCATCTCGACAAGCCGGATTTCCTCTATGAGGCGCTGAAGGCCTACCTCATCCTCGGCCGCCAGGGACCGCTCGACAAGGCGGTCGTCATGCAGTGGACGCAGGCCGATTTCTCGGCCGCCCTGCCCGGCGAGGACAACGCTCCGGTACGCGACGCGATCATGGCGCATGTCGACGCGCTGATGGACCGCCCGCTCGCCGCCGCCGTGCCGCTCGACGGCCCGCTGGTGGCCGAGGTCCGCGGGATCCTGACCCGCGAGCCGCTCGCCACGTACAGTTACAACCGGATCATGCGCAGCCCGCGCATCCGCTCGATGCCCGAATGGACGGTGGCCGACAATGCCGGCCCCGGCGCCCCGCGCGTGTTCCAGCTGCGCTCCGGCAAGTCGCTGCAGACCGGCGTGCCCGGCATCTACACCTATGCCGGCTACCACCAGACCT
This sequence comes from Allostellaceae bacterium, assembly GCA_035308865.1. Lineage (GTDB taxonomy): Bacteria > Pseudomonadota > Alphaproteobacteria > ATCC43930 > CGMCC-115725 > DATGFU01. The sequence continues at coordinate 4,875 of DATGFU010000419.1, forward strand.
TCCTGCCGCTGCTGCCGACGGTCACGCAGGACATTGCCGAGGACCGCTGGGTCCTCGGCCAGGCGGATACGGGCGTCAGCGGCGCGCTCACCGAGGTGACGAAGCTGCGCCGCGACGTGCTCGGCCTCTATCTCGACGATTACGTCAAGTACTGGGACGGCATGCTCGCCGACGTCGCAGTCAAGTCGTTCGGCAACCTGCAGCAGGGGCTGGACGAGCTCAATCTGCTCTCGGCGCCGGATTCACCGCTGCGGAACCTGCTCCAGGGGATCGACACCCAGACCCAGCTCAGCAAGGTCTCCGCGGTCGACAAGAGCACCGCCAACGTCGAAGGCAAGCTGGCGAAGGCCGGCGAGAAGGTGGCGGGGTTCGGCGCGCTCGAAGCCCGCGCCGGACTGTCCTCCGAGACCAACGCGCTCGCCGGCATCCTAGGCGAGGCGCTCGGCGGCGGTGCCAGCACCGACCCCAACGGCAAGCCGGTCGATCCGGCCAGCCGCGTCGACCAGCATTTCAAGAGCATCCACGACTTCGTCGCCGGCAGCGGTCAGGGAACTCCGTCGCCGCTGGAGACGGCGATCACCAAGATCCAGGGCCTCTACCAGAACTTCAATCAGGTCGCCAATTCGACCAACCAGGGCCAGACCCTGCTGGGGCTGGCCGGCGGCGGCGGCGGCGCGGCCGGCGGCGGCGGCGGCAGCGCTGCTTCGCAGCTCGACCAGGTCGCGAAGGACATGCCGAAGCCGATCGCCGGGATGCTGCAGACCGTCGCGGATTCGAGCAAGAGCGCGATCAGCGGGGGCGCCACCAAGGAACTCTCGGACGCCTGGTCGTCGAAAGTGCTGCCGCTCTGCACGGCCGCCTTCAATCGCTATCCCTTCGTCGCCGGGAGCAGCTCCGACGTCCCGCTCGACGATTTCAAGCGGCTGCTCGGACCGAACGGGCTGATGGACCAGTTCTTCAACGAGAACCTGAAGCCGCTGGTCGACACCTCGACGACGCCCTGGAAGTGGCAGTCGGCCGACAACACCAAGCTCGGCCTGTCGCCGGGGACGCTCACCGAGTTCGAGGCGGCGGCGAATATCCGCGACGCGCTCTTCAGTTCGGGCGCCGACATCCAGGTGAAGTTCCAGCTCGTCCCGGTCTCGCTCGACGCGGCGGTCGGGCAGATCACGATCGATATCGCCGGGCAGACCATGACCTACAATCATGGTCCGACCGAATCCATGCAGTTCCAGTGGCCCGGCCAGAACGGCAAGACGCTGGTGCGGGTGACCATGACCCCCGCCTCGGGCGGCCGGGAGACGGTCGTCGACAAGGACGGGCCTTGGGCACTCTTGCGCCTGCTCGATGCCGAGAAGCTTCAGCCGACAGGCGAGCCGGACAAGTTCCACATCATCTTCGCCTCGCCGGCCGGCAACGCCACCTTCGACCTCAACGCGAACAGCGTGCGCAACCCCTTCTCGATGAACGCGCTGCGCTCGTTCCGCTGCCCGGCCAAACTGTGAGATGAGTGCTGAAAATCACATCATGACGCCCCCGGGCGCCTGCCTCATGGAACGGCGCGCCAACAACAGGAGCCGCGGCGATGTCCGATCTCAGTGACGACGACGACGACAGCAGCAGCGACAGCGATAGCGACAGCGGCACCAATTACATCAAGATCAAGATCGAGCCCGATCCCGGCTTCAAGTTCGATTTCGAGAGCCTCGAAGGGACGGAGGAGCTTGGCCGGCCGTTCCTTTACGTCCTCGACGTGTCGGCCGGGACGCCCAAGGGCGATCTCACCTCGATCCTCGGCAGCTCCTGCACGGTCAGCGTCGAGGGCGATTCCGGCAAGCGCTACTTCAACGGCATCATCTCCAGGGTATCGTTCTCCGGCCTGACCGGCGGCGCTTTCCGCTACAGGCTCGAGCTGCGGCCGTGGATCTGGCTCCTGTCCCAGACCACGAACTGCAAGATGTTCCAGACCAAGTCGCCCTGGCAGATCATGGGCCAAATCTTCCGCGACGCCGGCTTCTCCGACTGGCAGGACAAGCGGCAGAATTCGGCGGGCGACAAGCAGCTCGAATACTGCGTCCAGTACCGCGAAACGGGGTTCGACTTCGTCACCCGCCTGATGGAGCAGTGGGGCCTCTACTACTTCTACCAGCACAAGGACGGCACCCATGTGCTGATGATGTCCGACGATCCGAACTCGCACACCTCGGTCGGCGATGCCATTCCCTTCGACATCCGCCAGACCGAGGCCCGCCGGGTCGACGATCATATCTGGCAATGGTCGACGGAGCTCATCCTGCTGCCCGGCGCCTACACCATGCGCGATTACAACTTCACGACACCGTCCGACAATCTCGAGGCGAAGTCGCTGAATGCGGGGCAGCACCCTCACGGCAGCCTCGAGGTCTACGACTACCCCGGCCCGCACGCGACGACGGCGATCGGACAGACCCTGACCTCGGTGCGCATGCAGGACATCACGTCCCGCGTCCAGATCCGCTCCGGCATGTCGAACTCGCGGAAGCTCTATACCGGCTGCAAGTTCACCCTCTCCGGCTTTGCCGACAAGCCGCAGAACGCCGAGCACCTGGTCATCAAGGCGACCTATTCGTTCAACGCGGCGGAAGGCAAGTCCGAGACGCAGGGCCAGTTGATGGACACGTTTCGCTGCGTCTTCGATGCGATCCCGGGCGACGTGCCGTTCAAGCTCGCGACACTCACGCCGAAGCCGATCGTTCGCGGTCCGCAGACCGCCAAGGTTGTCGGCCAGTCGGGCGACGAGATCACCACCGACAGCTACGGCCGGGTCAAGGTGTCGTTCTATTGGGACCGCGATTCCAAGCAGAACGAGACCAGCTCCTGCTGGATCCGCGTGGCGCAGGCCTGGGCGGGCGTCTCGTGGGGCGCCATCTTCATCCCGCGCATCGGCCAGGAGGTGATCGTCGACTTCCTCGAAGGCAACCCCGATCGGCCGATCATCACCGGCAGCGTCTACAATGCCAGCGTGACCGTGCCCTACGGCCTTCCCGACAACAAGACGCGCTCGACGATCAAGAGCAATTCGAGCCAGGGCGGCGGCGGCTTCAACGAGCTGCGCTTCGAGGACAAGAAGGGCTCGGAGGAGGTCTTCTTCCAGGCCCAGAAGGACTACAACAAGGTCGTCCTCAACAACGAGACGGTGAAGATCACCCAGGACACCACGACCACGGTGGACAAGGGCAACCGGTCGATCACGGTATCGCAAGGCGACAACTCGGAGACGATCTCCACGGGCAACAACTCGCTGACGGTCTCGAAGGGCAACAACTCGGTAACCGTGTCGCAGGGCAACAACTCGGTGACCGTCTCGCAGGGCAATGACAGCCTGACGGTATCGCAGGGCAACCATTCGATCACCGTCTCGATGGGCAGCAGCACCGTCCAGGCGCAGCAGTCGATCACGCTCCAGGTCGGCAGCAACAGCATCCAGATCAGCACCAGCGGCATCACCATCAACGGCAGCATGATCACCGCAAGCGCCACCGGCAACATGACGCTCTCCGGCGCGATGATCTCGATCAACTGATGTCCGACGTCGATTTCGACAGGCTGCTCAGCCAGGAATTCATTCCCCAGGCGCCACGCGCCGAGGAGCCGCCGCCCGCGGCCCTGGGCGTGCTGGCCGAGCAGGCGCTGCTGCACGCCACGCTGGTCTCGGACAAGCCGTTCCGGACCATCGAGGCGATCGTCGCGGAAATCGACCGGAAGCTCAGCGAGCAGATCAACCTCATCCTGCACCACCCGGACTACCAGCAGCTCGAATCGACCTGGCGCGGGCTTCACTACCTCGTCACCTCGGCCGTCACCGATTCGACGCTGAAGATCAAGATCCTGGATATCGGCAAGCGCGAGCTGGCGCGCTCGCTCCGCAAGTTCCGCGGCACCGCCTGGGATCAGAGCCCGTTCTTCAAGATCATCTACGAGCAGGAATACGGCCAGCTGGGCGGCGAACCGTACGGCGTGCTCATCGGCGACTATTTCTTCGACCATCGGCCGGAGGACGTGCAGCTCCTCGCCGACATCGCGATGACGGCGGCGGCGGCGCATGTGCCGTTCCTCGCGGCGGCTGCGCCAAGCGTGATGCAGATGGGCAGCTGGGCCGAGCTCGCCAATCCACGCGACGTCACCCGGATCTTCTACACGCCCGAATACGCCGCCTGGCGATCGCTGCGCGAGGCCGAGGATTCCCGCTATCTCGGCCTTTGCCTGCCCCGCTTCCTCGCCCGCCTGCCCTACGGATCGATGACCGATCCGGTCGACGCCTTCGCCTTCGAGGAGGATGTCGAAGGCCCGGACGCGAGCCGCTACCTCTGGGCCAACGCGGCCTTCGCCATGGGCGCCAACATCGCCCGGGCGTTCTCGCTTTATGGCTGGTGCTC
>DATGFU010000420.1:0-4741 GCA_035308865.1 Allostellaceae bacterium
GGCGACGGGCTGCTGCCGGCGTTGCCGTTGATCGCGGTCGCGATCGTGCTGCTGATCGCCCAGATCATCGCCTTGCGGCCGGTGCTGCTCGGGCTCGACCGGATCCGCCGCAACGTGGCGCGGATGATCGAGGACGAGCCGCCGGCGGTGGAGATCCGCACGACGAGCCCGCGGGTGAACGGGCTGTGGCGGGCGATCGTGCGGCTCGACCGCGGCCACCGCGCCCAACGGTCGCGGCTCGACCTTGAGCTGGCGCTGGCCCGCGCGGTGCTGGCGGCGCTGCCCGATCCGCTGCTGGTGATCGATTCGCACCGCCGGATCACGCGGGCCAACGGCGCCGCCGCCGAGCTCTTCGGCGACCGACTGGTGTCGCACGACCTGGCGACCGCGATCCGCAATCCGGCCGTGCTGGCCGCTGCCGATGCGGTGCTGCGGGGCGGCGGCGAGCGGCTGGTCGAGTTCGAGCTGTCGGTGCCGATCACCCGTGATTTCCGCGCCCGGATCGAACGCGTACAGGGCAACGAAGCGGCCGCCCTGGTGGCGCTCACCGATCTCACGACGCTGAAGCGGGCCGAGCAGCTGCGCGCCGATTTCGTCGCCAATGCCAGCCACGAGCTGCGCACGCCGCTTTCGGCCGTGATCGGCTTCATCGAGACGCTGGAAGGGCCGGCCGCCGAGGATGCGGAGGCGCGGGCGCGCTTCCTGCCGATCATGCGCCAGCAGGCGAACCGCATGGGGCGGCTGGTCAACGATCTGCTTTCGCTGTCCCGTATCGAGCTCAACGAGCACCTGCCGCCGCGCGATACCGTCGATCTCGGTGCGGTGCTGCGCGGCGTGGCCGAAACGCTGGCGCTCAAGGCCGAGGCACGAAACATGCGGATCGTGCTCGAGCCGCCGGTTTCCGCCGCCTTCGTCATCGGGGACGACGAGGAGCTGTCGCAGCTCTTCCAGAACCTGGTCGACAACGCGATCAAGTACGGTGACGACGGCACCGCGGTGACGATTGGCGCGGGGCCGTCGACGCGGCTTAAGAACGGCGTCGCGATCGCCGTCCGCGACCGTGGCGAGGGCATCGACCGCCAGCACATCCCGCGACTCACGGAGCGGTTCTACCGCGTCGATTCGGCACGCTCGCGGGCGATGGGCGGCACCGGCCTCGGCCTCGCGATCGTCAAGCACATCGTCAGCCGGCACCGCGGGCTGCTCGAGATCGACAGCGTGCCGGGCGAAGGCTCCTGCTTCTCGGTTCACCTTCCGGTAGCGGGTGCAGAGGTTTTGACGGCGCCGGCGGCCTAGCCGGCGACGGGCGAGACCCGCGCGATGTTGTCATGAAAGTGTCACTGTAACGTCATATCGTCGCTGTATCCCCGGCCCGGGCCCCCTGCCCCCATGGCGGGCATCTTCCAGGGAGACAAGCCGTGACATTTATCGCGAAAAGGCTGTTTGGCGCCGCGATCGTGGCCGCCGTTGCGGTCGCAGCCGCGCCGTCCCTCGCCGCCGACATCTCCGGCGCCGGCGCGACCTTCCCCTATCCCGTCTATGCGAAGTGGGCGGAAGCCTACAAGGCTAAGACCGGTATCGGGATGAACTACCAGTCGATCGGCTCGGGCGGAGGCATCAAGCAGATCCAGGCCAAGACCGTCGATTTCGGCGCCTCAGACAAGCCGCTCGATCCCGCGGACCTGGACAAGTCGGGCCTGATCCAATGGCCGCAGATCATGGGCGGCGTGGTCGCCGTGGTGAACGTCAAGGGCATCGGCCCCGGCCAGCTCAAGCTGACCGGCCCGCTGCTGGCCGACATCTATCTCGGCAAGATCACCAAGTGGAACGACAAGGCGCTGACCGCGATCAATCCCGGCGTGAAGCTGCCGGATCTGGCGATCGCCCCGGTCTACCGCTCGGACGGGTCGGGCACGACCTACAACTACACCTACTACCTGGCGGAAGTGTCGCCGGAGTGGAAGGACAAGGTCGGGGTCGACACCTCGGTGCAGTTCCCGACCGGCCTCGGCGGCAAGGGCAACGAGGGCGTCTCGGCCTTCACCTCGCAGACCGACGGCGCCATCGGCTATGTCGAGTACGCCTATGCGCTGCAGAACAAGCTTGCGTACACGCTGATGCAGAACAAGGACGGCGTGTTCGTGTCGCCCAATTCCAAGTCGTTCCAGGCGGCGGCCGCCAATGCCGACTGGAAGTCGGCCCCGGGCTTCAAGCTGATCCTGGCCAACCAGCCGGGCAAGGACAGCTGGCCAATGACCGCATCGAGCTTCATCCTGCTCCACAAGGTCCAGGACAAGCCGGAGACCGGCAAGGCCGTGCTGACCTTCTTCGACGACGCCTTCAAGAACGGCAAGGCCGCCGCCGACGCGCTCGACTACGTGTCGCTGCCCGACAACGTGGTCTCGCTGATCGAGACGACCTGGAAGACGAACGTCAAGGACAGCGCCGGCAAGCCGGTCTGGCCGTAACCGGCGCCTTTCCGCGTTCCCAGGTAGAGAGCATGGTCGCCCAGGCCGAGCAGCCGTCCCCAGCCACGCTGAAGGGTCCCCAGGGGCTCTACGACGCGCTGTTCGGCGGGGCGACCAGGATCTTCGCCGCTGCGGTCCTGCTGATTCTGGGCGGGGTCGTCCTCTCGCTCGTCGCAGGCTCGATCCCGACCTTCCGCACCTTCGGGCTGGGCTTCATATGGCACGACGCGTGGAATCCGGTGAAGTCGGATTTCGGCGCGCTCGTGCCCATCGCCGGCACCTTCGTCACCTCGCTGATCGCGATGGCGATCGGCATCCCGCTGAGTTTCGGCGTGGCCGTCTTCATCACCGAGATCTCTCCGACCTGGCTGAAGCGGCCGCTCTCGGTGGCGATCGAGCTGCTCGCCGGCATCCCCAGCATCATCTACGGCATCTGGGGCCTGTTCGTGCTGGCGCCGTTCCTGCAGCGCTACGTCGAGCCGGCGCTGATCGACACGCTGGGCCAGACGCCGGTCATCGCGCCGCTGTTCCAGGGCCCGCCCTACGGCATCGGCGTGCTGACCGCCGGGATCGTGCTGGCGATCATGGTCCTGCCCTACATCTCCTCGATCATGCGCGACGTGTTCGAGACGGTGCCGCCGATCCTCAAGGAATCGGCCTATGCGATCGGCTGCACGACCTGGGAAGTGGTGTGGAACATCGTGCTCCCCTATACCAAGGTCGGCGTGGTCGGGGGCATCATGCTGGGCCTCGGGCGCGCCATGGGCGAGACGATGGCGGTCACGTTCGTGATCGGCAACTCGCACCGGCTGGCGGTTTCGCTGCTGGCACCCGGCCAGACGATCTCCTCGGCGCTCGCGAACGAATTCACCGAGGCGGTCGACGATACCTACCAATCGGCGCTGATCTCGCTGGGGCTGGTCCTCTTCGTCATCACCTTCATCGTGCTGGCGCTGGCCAAGCTGATGCTGATCCGGCTGGAACGGCAGGCGGGACGATGATTGTATTCGACATGGGCCGCTACCGTGGCCGGCGCGTTCGCGGCCGTGTGATCCTTTCGCTGTCCCTCGTGGCGACGGTGATCGGCCTCTTCTTCCTGGCGATGATCCTCGGAACTCTGGTGTTCCGCGGTGCTGCGGCCTGGAGCTGGGCGCTCTTCGCCCAGGACACGCCGCCGCCGGGCAGCGCCGGCGGCTTGCGCAACGCAATCTTCGGCTCGCTCGCCATGACCGCCGTTGGTATCGTGGTCGGCACGCCGATCGGGCTGTTCGCCGGCACCTATCTCGCCGAGTACAGCCGCGAGAGCAAGCTCGGCCAGGCAGTGCTGTTCGTGAACGACATCCTGCTCTCGGCCCCGTCGATCATCGTCGGCCTGTTCATCTATCAGCTGATGGTCGCGAACATGCACCATTTCTCGGGCTGGGCCGGCGGCATGGCACTGGCCATCCTGGTCGTTCCGGTGGTGGTGCGGACGACCGTCGAGATGCTGAAGCTGGTGCCGAACACGCTGCGCGAGGCCGCCTCGGCGCTCGGCACGCCCAAATGGAAGATCGTGACGCGAGTCACCTATCGGGCGGCGCTTCAGGGGCTGCTGACCGGCGTGCTGCTGGCCGTGGCGCGGATCAGCGGCGAGACCGCGCCGCTGCTCTTCACCTCGCTGAACAACCAGTTCTGGAGCACCGACATGAACGCGCCGATGGCGAACCTGCCGGTGGTGATCTTCCAGTTTGCGCTCAGCCCGTATGACGACTGGCGGCAGCTCGCCTGGGGCGGTGCCCTGCTGATCACGGTCGCCATCCTGTGCCTCAACATCGCCGCGCGTACGCTGGCCCATTGGAGCAGCCTGAGGTCGTGATGCCCGAACTCGTCAGAACGCCGGTCATGCCCGGCGCCGTCGGAGACTCGCAGATGACCACGGAGACCCCGCCGCCCGTGGCGATGGCGCCCGCCCTCGGCGAGAAGATCGCGATCCGCAATCTGAAGTTCTACTATAAGAAATTTCTCGCGCTGAAGGACGTGTCGCTGACGCTCCACGACAAGCGCGTGACCGCCTTCATCGGCCCGTCGGGCTGCGGCAAGTCCACCTTGTTGCGCGTCCTCAACCGGATGTACGACCTCTATCCGCACCAGCGCGCCACCGGTGAAGTGCTGTTCGACGGCGGCAACATCCTGTCGCCGAAACAGGACCTCAACCTGCTGCGGGCGCGCATCGGCATGGTGTTCCAGAAGCCGACGCCGTTCCCGATGTCGATCTACGAAAACATCGCTTTCGG
>DATGFU010000421.1:0-1958 GCA_035308865.1 Allostellaceae bacterium
CGACGCGCTCAACCTGGCGGACGACGAGGCCCGCCGGCGCGCCCACGCCGCGATCGACCTCATCGGCCTCGACGGGTTCCAGTCGGCCTATCCGCGAGAGCTCTCCGGCGGCATGCGGCAGCGTGTGGGGTTTGTCGAGACGCCGGCCGCGCCGCCGGGTCGTTGACTTGAGTCAATTGCAGCGCACCGCGGCCCTGCTATCCCAAACATCGGAAATCGTGAGCACTTCGTTCGGCAGGTTCGCAACAAAGTGCACATCAGGGTAATACTGTACCCTTGGAGATCTGGTGTGCCGGGAATCTTCAGGATAGCCTACAAGCTTCTGGTGAACGACCGGGCAAAATTTGCGGCTCTGCTGGTCGGCATCACCTTCGCCGTGTTCCTGATGATCGAGATGACCTCGCTGTTTGCGGGGATCCTCAGCCGGTCCTCGGCCACCGTCATCAATATCGGCGCGTCGATCTGGGTCATGGACCCGGCCGTGCAGACGGTGGCCAATTCCATCCCGCTGCCCGATTACGTGCTTGACGAAGTGCGCAGCGTTCCCGGCGTCAAGTATGCCGTGCCGCTCTATTCCGGCTCCGCGCTGCTCAAGCTCGCGGACGGCACCTACCAGGCCGCCAACGTGGTCGGCCTCGACGATACCAGCCTGTTCGGGCGGCCCGTGCTCCTCTCGGGCAAGATCGAAGACATCTTCGCCGAGAGCGGCTTTCTCGCGGTCAAGGATTCCGAGTTCTACAAGCTCGAGAACCCGTCGATCGGTGCCGAATTCGAGCTCAACGACCACCGCGGCAAGATCGTCGGCATCGCACAGGTAGCATCGAGCGGGCTGTTCGGCGTGCCGACTCTCTACACGACCTACAACCGCGCGCTGCAATACATCCCGAATACCCGTTTCACCATCTCCTACATCCTTGTCGAGCCCAAGACGAAGGCAGACGCCGTGTCGATCAAGGCGGCGGTGGCGAAGATGGGCTACCTGGCGCTCACCAAAGAAGACTTCATCACCAAGATCGCCAGCTTCTACATGTACCAGACCGGTGTCGGCACCAACATGCTGCTGATGACGGTGGTAAGCTTCATCATCGGGCTTTCGATCTCGGGCCAGACTTTCTACACCTTTATTCTCGAGAACATCGAAAAGTTTGGCGCGCTGAAGGCGATCGGGGCCAAGGGCCGCGAGATGGTGATGATGATCCTTTTCGAGGCGTCCTTCGTCGCGCTGACCGGCTACGGGCTCGGGGTTGGACTATGTGCGCTCATGATCTGGGCGGCGCGGCTCTATCTGCCCGACTATGCCGCGGTCATCACCTACTCCAACCTCGGGCTGGCCTTCATCATGGTCGTCATCATCGCCGGCCTGTCGAGCTATATCGGCGTCCGCAAGGTGCTGACCATCGAGCCCTTCGACATCTTCCGGGGCTGACATGGCCAAGGCAGCGATCGAGGCGGTCGGCCTCACCAAGTGGTTCGGCGAAGGCGAGACGAAGACGGTCGCAGTCCGCGACGTGAGCTTCGAAGCCTATTTCGGCGAGATGCTCTACGTCGTCGGGCCGTCCGGCAGCGGCAAGACGACGATGCTGAGCATGATCTCGGGCATCCTCCGGCCCAATGCCGGCGAGGTGAAGATCGAGGATACCGGGATCTGGTCGATGTCGGCCGACGATCTCGCCGAGTTCCGGCTGCACCGCATCGGCTTCGTGTTCCAGGATTTCCACCTCTTCCCGCGTCTCACCACGGCCGAGAACGTGGCGATACCGCTCATCCTCCAGGGCCGTCCATGGGACGAGGCGATCGGCGAGGCGGTGCACGATCTGGAAGTGGTCGGGCTGAAGGAACGCGCCGGGCTGCCGCCGGTCAAGCTCAGCGGCGGCGAGCAGCAACGCGTCGCCATCGCCCGTGCGATCGTCACGCGGCCGGACATCCTGATCCTCGACGAGCCGACCGCCTCGCTCGAC
>DATGFU010000422.1:0-10610 GCA_035308865.1 Allostellaceae bacterium
GAGCGGATTGATCGCCTCGCCGGGCGGCACCGCGCGCCACAGGCTGAGCCCGTCCGCCGTCTCATAGGCGGCGGTCGAGAATGCGAGGAAGATGTCGCCGCTCGAGTCCCGCGCCGTGCTGCCCATCCGCGCCAGCCCCATCGCGGCGCGGCGGGCGAGGCGCTTCGCCTGGTGCGGCAGCAGCGGCGCGTCGGTGCCGATCCAGGCGATGATCGAGCCGTCGCGGTTTCGCTTCAGCTCCGGCATCGAATGCGCGATCTCGCGCCCGACCGGCACGCCGGCGACGGTGAGCTGCGCCCGCGTCCCATAATTCGACTGGACCAGCACGCCCACCGTGAACGCATGGCCGTTGACCGTCACGAGCCGGCTGGCGGTGCCGATGCCGCCCTTCCATTCATGGGTCATCATGCCGGTGCCGCCGCCGACGCAGCCTTCGGCGACCGGCCCGCTCCGCGCCGCCGCGATCGCGGCATGCGCATGCGCCGCGGTCACATGCTGGCCGTTGATGTCGTTGAGGAACCCGTCATAGGTCTCGGCCACGACGGGCAGCAGGAAGTCGTAGGCCGGGCCGGGCAGCTCCCGTTGCATCAGGTACGAGATGACCGCATCCCGCACCACCCCGACGCTGTGCGTGTTCGTCGTCATCAGCGGGCCTTCGAGCAGCCCGCTGTCCTCGATCCACAGCGTGCCGGTCATCTCGCCGTTGCCGTTGAGCGCGTAGCTGCCGGCGGGCACGCGGCGGAAGATGCCGGCGCGGCCGCAGGGCAGCACGGCGGTGACGCCGGTGCGGATGTGATCGCCTTCGATCAGCGTCGTATGGCCGACCTCGATGCCGGGCACGTCGGTGATCGCGTTGAGCGGTCCCGGCGTCCCGTCGAAGGGCACGCCGAGATCGCGCGCTCGCGGCTTCGTGGTCATGGACGGGCTCCCCTCGGATGCGCTAGATGGGGCCGCAGGCAATACCTGTCGTGCGTTCGTTCAACAAGCGCACAGGTACGGCGGCCGGGAAAGGGTGCGTCGATGTCGTTCAAGCTGACCTACGCCACCATGTTCGATCCCCCCGAGGCGCTCCATACGGCGTTCGAGGCGGCGCTCGCCCGCGTCAAATCCGGGCTCGGCGCCACCCACGCAATGTTCATCGACGGCAAGGACCATTTGACCGGGCGGACCCGCGCCAAGTCCAGCCCCATCGACCGCGATCTCGTGCTGGGCGAGTTCGCCGTCGGCGACGCCACGGACGCGGCACTCGCGCTGGAGGCGGCGCGGCGCGCCTTCCCTGCCTGGCGGGCGACGCCGTGGCAGGAACGTTGCGCCTTGCTGCGCCGCGTCGGCGAGATCGTCGAGGCGCGGGTCAACGACATCGCTGCCGCGGTCGCGCTCGAAGTCGGCAAGAACCGCATGGAGGCGCTCGGCGAGATCCAGGAGGTCGCCGATTTCTGCACAGTCTATGCCGACGACATGGAGCGCAACGACGGCTACATCCGCGTGCTGCCCGACGATCCGATGCCGGGCTGGCGCAGCCGCAACCGCAGCGTCATGAAGCCCTACGGGGCGTGGCTGGTGATCGCGCCCTACAACTTCCCCTTCGCGCTCGCCGGCGGTCCGGTCAGCGCGGCGCTGGTCGCCGGCAACACGGTGGTGCTCAAAGGCGCCAGCGAGACCCAATGGGCCGGGTGGCTTCTCGCCGAATGCCTGCGCGATGCCGGCGTGCCGCCGGGCGTGTTCAACTACGTGATGGGGCCCGGCGCCACGCTCGGTCAGGCGCTGCTCGACCAGCCCGCGACGGCAGGCGCCACCTTCACCGGCTCGCACGAGACCGGGATGCATCTCATCCGCAGCTTTGCCGCCGGCCAGTATCCAAGGCCGGTGATCGCCGAGATGGGCGGCAAGAATGCGGTGATCGTCACACGCCACGCCGATCTCGAACGCGCGACGCTGGGCATTGCGCGCTCGGCCTTTGGACTCTCCGGGCAGAAATGCTCGGCCGCCTCGCGCGTCTATGTCGAGGCGCCGGTCGCGGGCGAGCTCAAGGAACTTCTGGCGCAGCAGATCGGCAAGCTCGCGGTCGGCGATCCGACACTGCGCGCCAACTGGATGGGGCCGGTCGCGACCGTCGATGCCTATCGCGGCTTCGCCGCCTACAACGAGGGGTTCCGGAAGCGTGGCGCGCGAGTGCTGGCCGGCGGCGAGCATCTGACGCGCGACGGGCTCGATCGCGGTCTCTTCTGCGCGCCGACGCTCGTCGAGGCGGCCCAGGGCGACCCGCTGTGGCGGCACGAGATGTTCCTGCCGATCGCCATGCTGGGCGCGGTCGAGAGCAAGGAGGAGGCGCTCGCCCGCGCCAATGACAGCGAGCTCGGCCTGACCGCCGGGTTCTACGGCGACGCCGACGAAAGCCGGTGGTTCTTCGACAATGTCGAGGCCGGCGTCACCTATGCCAACCGGCCGCAGGGCGCCACGACCGGCGCCTGGCCCGGCTACCAGCCTTTCGGCGGCTGGAAGGGCTCGGGCAATACCGGGAAGGCCATCGCCTCGTTCTATTATCTTCCGCAATACATGCGCGAGCAGTCGCAGACCATCGTGGAGTAGGGCCAATGTGGAATTGGGACGTTGTGCGACCCCTCCCCCTGACCCCCTCCCGCAAGGGGAGGGGGAATCCGCCCTCATTCCCCCTCCCCTTGCGGGAGGGGGTCAGGGGGAGGGGTTGTCGCGGGGGCGGGAGCTAGCCATGCGCACGATCGACCATCCGCTCGGGACCGACACCCCGGGCACCGTCCGCCAGGTGACCAGCCACCGCTTCGGCCAGGCGGGCGGCCGGCCCAAGATCTACATGCAAGCCGGGCTCCATGCCGGCGAGATCCCGGGCATGCTGGTGTTGCGCCACCTGCTGCCGCGGCTCGAGGCCTTCGAGGCGGCCGGCCGCATCCGCGGCGAGATCGTGGTCGTGCCGGTGGCCAATCCGATCGGCCTCAACCAGGGGCTGCTGCACGATTCGATCGGCCGGTTCGAGCTGCACGTGGCGCAGAATTTCAATCGCCACTATCCCGATCTGGGCGTGCTGGCGATGGAGCGGCTGGACGGCAAGCTCACCCAGAATGCCGACGAGAACGCCGCCGTGATCCGCGCCGAGATGGCTTCGGCGCTGGCCGAGCAGGAGCTCAAGACCGAGCTCGACGAGCTCCGCCGCACGTTGCTCGGCATGGCGCTCGACGCCGACATGGTGCTCGACCTGCATTGCGATCTCGAGGCGCTGATGCACCTCTACACCACCAACACCAGCCGCGACTGGGGCGGGCTGATGTCGCGCTACATCGGCGCCGCGGTTGTGCTGCTGTCGGACGAGAGCGGCGGCAACGCCTTCGACGAATCCTGCTCGACACAATGGGACCGGTTCCGCAAGCGCTGGGGCGACCAGCACCCGATCCCGGTCGGCTGCCAGGCGGCCACGGTCGAGCTGCGCGGCCTCGCCGATGTCGACGACCGGGTGGCTGCCGCCGATGCCGCCAACCTCGCCGACTGGCTGGTTGCCGTGGCCGCAGTTGCGGGCGAGGCGGCGGCCCCCGGTTTCGCCGAGGGCGACCTGACGCCGCTGGCCGGCGCCGACGACATCACGGCGCCCTATGGCGGTGTCATCTCGTTCCGCGAAAGCCTCGGCGCGCGGCTGAAGCCGGGCGACGTCGTCGCCGAGCTGATCGATCCGCTGACCGGCGCGCGGCGGGAGCTGGCGACCCGCACCGAAGGCCTGCTCTACGCCCGCGAGGACCGCCGCTTCGTCCGCCGCGGCACCTCCGTCGCCCAGGTGGCCGGCGCCACGCCGATCCGCTTCGGCAGCCTGCTGACGGCCCGGTGAACAGCTTGCGATGCATTCCCTCTCCGCCTTTTAGGGGGGAGAGGGTCAGGGTGAGGTGGGTCGTGCCGTCGCTCCGAGCTATCCCCCACCTCACCCCGACCCTCTCCGCCCCCGGGGGCGGAGAGGGAGTTCTGGCAGGATCTTTCCCATGACCCACCCCGTCCGCGTCATCCCCGACCTGCCCGGCCCGAAGGCGCGGGCGCTGCTGGCACGCGATGCGCTGGTCGTCTCGCCCTCCGCGCCGCGCGACTACGAGTTCGTCATGGATCACGGAAGCGGCAGCGAGGTCTGGGACGTCGACGGCAACCGCTTCGTCGATTTCGCCGCCGGCATCGCCGTGTGCTCGACCGGGCACAGCCATCCCAAGGTGGTGGCGGCGATCCGGGAGGCGGCGGAGAAGTTCATCCATATCTCCGCCGATTACTGGCACGAGCCGCAGATCCGCGTGGCCGAGACGATCTCGCGCCTCGATCCGGTGGGCGAGCCGGCCATGTGCTTCTTCGCGAACTCGGGCACGGAATCGGTCGAGGGGGCGCTCAAGCTCGCCCGCTACGTGACCGGGCGGCCGCGCTTCATCGGCTTCCTCGGCGGGTTCCACGGCCGCTCGATGGGTTCGCTCGCCTTCACCGCCAGCAAGTACACGCAGCAGGCCGGGTTCTTCCCGACCATGCCGGGCGTGACCCACATCCCCTATCCCAACCCCTACCGGCCCCTCTTCGCCGGCGCGGACCAGGGCCAGGCGGTGCTGGACTATCTCGAAGGCACGATCTTCCGCTCGAACGTGCCGCCCTCCGAGGTCGCCGGGATCCTGGTCGAGCCGATCCAGGGCGAAGGCGGCTACATCGTGCCGCCGCCGGGCTTCCTCGCCGGCCTGCGCGACATCTGCGACCGCCACGGGATCATGCTGATCGCCGACGAGGTGCAGTCCGGCATCGGCCGCACCGGCAAGATCTTCGCCTCGCACCATTTCGACCTCAAGCCGGACATCATGACGCTGGCCAAAGGCATCGCCTCGGGCATGCCGCTCGGCCTCGTCGCCGCGAAGCGCCGGCATATGGAGAAATGGAAGCGCGGCGCTCACGGCAACACCTATGGCGGCAACCCGGTCTGCTGTGCCGCCGCGTTGGCGACGCTGGACCTCGTCGAGAACGGCCTCGCCGCCAATGCCGCTGCGATGGGCGAGTACCTGACGGCGAAGCTCGGTGCGCTGCGCCAGCGTTTCCCCGAGGTGATCGGCGAGATCCGCGGCAAGGGGCTGATGATCGGCATGGAGCTGGTGACCGACCAGCAGACGCAACGGCCGGCCGGGGACCTTGCCGGGCGGCTGCTCCACACCGCCTTCCGTCGCGGCCTGCTGCTGCTGACCTGCGGCCAGAGCACGCTCCGCCTGATGCCGCCGCTGGTGGTCACCCGCGAGATCGCCGACGAGGCGATGACCATCCTCGAAGCGGCCCTCGCCGCCGCCGTCGCCGGCGAGGCCTGACCGAGAGTGTCGTGGCCGCCGGTTCTTCCCTCTCCGCCCTTTAGGGGGGAGAGGGTCAGGGTGAGGTGGGTCGTGCCGACGCTCCGAGCCATCCCCCACCTCACCCCGACCCTCTCCGCCCCCGGGGGCGGAGAGGGAGGCCAGTGGCACCGGCTGTGCCGTCTGGCCCTGCTTCCTGTCCTCTGTCTCCTCCTCGCCGCCCCCGCCGCGGCCGAGCAGATCCTGCATCGCGGCCATCATGACGAGCCGGAATCGCTCGATCCGCACAAGAGCGACGGGGCGCAGGAGATGTCGATCGAGGACGATCTCTTCGAGGGCCTGACGCGGCTCGACAGCCACGGCAAGGTCGTGCCCGGCGTCGCCAGCGCCTGGGAGATGTCGCCCGACGGCCTTGCCTGGACCTTCCACCTCCGCCCCGGCCTCCTGTGGTCGGACGGCTCGCCGCTCACCGCCGAGGATTTCGTGTGGTCAATGCGCCGCGCTGTCGATCCCGCGACCGCCTCGCCGGTCGCCGAGGTCCTCTACCCGATCGCCGGCGCCAAGGCGCTGAACGAGGGCACGGTCAAGGACCCAGCCACGCTCGGCGTCGCCGCGCCCGATCCCGCCACGGTGGTGATCCGGCTGGAGCGGCCGAACACGCTGGTGCCGTCGATCATGGCGCTGACCGAGACCCTGCCGGTGCCGCGCCGCGCCATCGAGGCCCATGGCGAGAGCTGGGCGCGGCCCGGCCACATGATCTCGAACGGCGCCTTCATTCTCGACGCCTGGCGGCCGCAGCTCGACGTCACGCTGAAGCGCAACCCACACTACTGGGACGCCGCGTCGGTGGCGCTCGACGGCGTGCGCTGGCAGACGGTCGAGGACGAGCAGACCTCGCTCCGCCTCTACCGCAGCGGCGAGCTCGACATCGCCTGGATCTCGCCGCGCGACGTGCCGCGGCTGCGCACCGAGATGCCCGCAGAGCTCCATACCGACACCACGCTCCGCTGCGACTTCCTCGCGGTCAACACGCGCCTGCCGCCGTTCGACGACCTCCGCGTGCGCCGGGCGCTCTCCATGATCATCGACCGCGACACGCTGGCCGCCAAGGTCAACGCCCATGGCCAGAAACCGGCAGTCAGCCTCGTTCCGCCGGGGATCGAGGGCTACGCCCAGCCTCTCCCCGACTGGGCCGCGAAGCCCATGCCGGAGCGCATCGCCGAGGCCGAGGAGCTGCTCGCCGAGGCCGGGTTCGGGCCGCAGAACCGCCTGCATGTCGACCTCAGCTACCCGACCAGCGAGACCGACCGGCTGACCATGCTTGCGGTCGCCGCGATGTGGCGGGCGGCCGGCATCGATGCCGATCCGGACAATCAGGAGATGCAGGTCTTCAACGCCGCGCTGCGCGACCATCAGGAGCAGATCGCCTTCACCGACTGGATCGCCGACTATGCCGATCCGTCGACCTTTCTGTCGCTCCTCGACAGCCGCAGCGTGCAGGAGAACACGCCGGACTATCGCAACCCCGAATACGATGCGCTGCTCGACAAGGCGGCCGGCATCCTCGATCGGGCGGCGCGGATGGCGGTGCTGCAGGAGGCCGAGGCCATCGTCAACCGCGACGCGCCGATCATCCCCATCGCCTTCGAGACGCGCCCGCTGCTGGTCAGCCCGCGCGTCCGCGGCTATGTCGGGAATCCGCTCGAATCGAATCTCAGCCGCGACCTGTCGCTGGCACAATAGTTCCCTCTCCACCCTCGGGGGTGGAGAGGGTTAGGGTGAGGCGGGGGCTCGGTGCGTCGGCGCGACCCACCTCACCCCGACCCTCTCCCCCTGAAGGGCGGAGAGGGGGAATTTCGACGAGGCAAGAGGCACCGTGGGCGTCGAGCACATGACCGATTTCGAGCACCGGCCCGCCCACCGCCTCCATCCTTCCGTCTTCATGTTCCTCTTCGCGCCCTACGGCATCGCAACGGGGTTCGTGAACGTGACGCTGGGCTTCGCGCTCACGACCGCGGGCGTGCCGGTCGCGGAGGTGGCGGCGATCGTCGCCGTCGGCCTGCTGCCGCAGACCTGGAAGGTCTTGTGGGCGCCGATCATCGATACGACGCTCACCCGCAAGCGCTGGTACGTGCTGGCCGCCACGACCACGGGCCTGGCCATGGCGGCGACCGGCTTCGTGCCGGCGACCGCCGAGTCGCTGCCGCTCTTCTACGCCCTGGTCTTCGGCTTCAACGTCACGGTCAGCTTCCTCACCATGTCGGTCGAATCGCTGATGGCGCACGCCACCGACGATTCGCAGCGCGGCCGCGCCGGCGGCTGGCTGCAGGCGGGCAATCTCGGCGGGCTGGGCCTCGGCGGCGGGGCCGGGCTGTGGCTGGCGGAGCACGTCCAGGGCGGCTGGCTGCCGGCGACGGTGTTGGGGACCGCCTGCATCGCCTGCGGCGCGGGGCTCGTCTTCATCGACGAACCGCCGCCTGAGCGCGAGCGCCTCGGTCGCGCGCTCCTCGATGTCGCGGCGGATGTCTGGTCGGTCGCGGCGTCGCGGCGCGGCTTCCTCGCCATGATCCTGTTCGTGCTGCCGATCGGCACCGGTGCCGCCGCCAATCTCTGGGCCGATGTCGCCGGCGACTGGCACGCCGACGCCGACACGGTGGCCTTCGTGGGCGGGGTGATGAGCGGGCTGATCTCGGCCGCGGGCTGCCTCGTCGGCGGCTATCTCTGCGACGCCATGCACCGGCTGCGCGCCTACGCGCTCTACGGGCTCCTGCTCGCGCTCTGCGCCGTCGTGATGGCGGCGGCGCCGCGCACGCCCGCCATGTTCGTGGTGATCTCGGGCGCCTACAATTTCATCACCGGCCTCAGCTACGCCGCCTTCACGGCGGTGTCGCTGGAGGCGATCGGCCGCGGCGCCGCGGCGACCAAGTACAACCTCCTCGCCTGCCTCGCGAACATGCCCATCGCCTACATGACATACTACGACGGCAAGGTGCAGACGGGCTGGGGATCGGGCTCGATGTTCCTCTTCGAGGCGGCGTGCGGCGTGCTGTCGATCGTCGCCTTCTCCGGCATCCTCGCCGCCGTGCGGCGCTACGGGTTCGGGTTGCGGGTCGTGCCGGTGACGTGAGGGGTCGCTGGGATCGGGCGGTCAGGCCTGCTTGGAGAACAGGGCCGCCAATAGAGCCTTCGACCGCTCAAGCCCGTCGTCGGTGAAGACCACGGACTTGGCCTTGTTCCGTGGGTTCTGGATCATGCCTTTCTCGTGCAGCCGATCGAGCGCGTCCCAATCGAAGCCCTTCCAAGCGCGGTATTCCTCATGCAGGCCCAGATAGAGCAGGGCGAGAACGGCGTCGTCGATCCGGTCCTCATCAAGCGGCATCTCTTTTCCCTTTCGCGGTTCTACACGAGATCGACCTGGGCTCGGTGTCCGGCCGCATTTGCGAGGCGCCGGTCCCGCGTCAGCAACGGCGCCCCCAGGATCTCGGCGAGCGCCACATAGACGGCGTCGTAGGCGGTCAGATCATTGTGCAGCTCCCACACCCGCGGCAGCAGAAGATCGTGCGGATAGCGGTGCAGGGGAAAGTCGGACAGATCGTCGAGAGCTTCGCGGCACCTTCCGGCATCGCGCCCGCGGCTGGCCGCGTGGCGCCGCAGGACCTGCGCCACCTCGACATCCAACAGATGCGGCGCGTGCAGTGTCTGCCCGGGCTCGAACAGCCGCTCTTCGACAAGCTTGCCGGCCTCGGTCCGCAGCAGCGCCTCGAGGATTGCCGAGGCGTCTACGACGATCACCTCGCATCGCGCTCCGCGCGGACAGCCTCTTCGGGCGTGACGCTGAGAGCCAGAGGAGAACGGCGCCGCAATCGCTCGCGCAGCTCCGAAATCGTCGGTCGCTCGGCCATCCGATGAAGCTCCGCGAGGAGGTAATCCGAAAGCGACATGCCTTCGAGAGCAGCGCGCGATTTGAGCGTACGGTGGAGCGCGTCCGGTACGTGGCGGATCTGGATCATGGTCGACATGTAGACAGCATAGTTGCATGTGCCTCACATGTCTAGGGCATCGCCTGCCCTCACTCGCCGTCCGTCCGCGGCCGGCCGCGCAGGGCCTTGATCGCGCCGCTTCGGCTTTTTGCCTCCAGCCGGCGGCGCTTGCTCCCCAGCGTGGGGCGCGTCGGGCGGCGCACGGCCGGCCGCTCGGCGGCGCGGCGGATGAGATCCGTCAGTCGCTCGATCGCGTCGGCGCGGTTCAAGGCCTGCGACCGGTGCCTTTGGGCGGTGATGACCAGCACGCCCTCCTGCGTCAGCCTCTGCCCCGCCAGCGCCTCCAGCCGGGCACGGACGTCCTCGGGCAGGGAGGGCGAGCGGCGCACGTCGAAGCGGATCTGCACCGCGCTCGACACCTTGTTGACGTTCTGCCCGCCCGGGCCGGAGGCGCGGATGAAGCTCTCCTCGATCTCCTGCTCACCGATCGCGATGCGGGGCGTGATCCGGATCATGCGGGCGAGGGTAGCAGATCCGGGCGGCAGTGACGCTTGGTGCGGTGCGAGGACGCCGCCGTGGTCGGTCCCGGTGCTACGGCCGCTTAGCGCCCATCTCGGTCTCTAGACGAGACAGCGCACGGTCTCGGAAGCAGACATCAGACCGGCTACGTTGAATTGGCGGCCAGGCAGGCGAAGCGGATACGCGCCGGAATGTCCAGGATGGCGACGTTGCGCCCATGTCGGACCCTGGCGCGAGCACGTTGCCTCCGCGAATCCGGATGGTCGGGATTGCACCGCGTCTGCATCGTTACCGATGCCCATTGTCAACATTGTTCCGCGAGCCAGCATGCTCGCTTGCGCCGCCTATCCAGAAGGGCTCGTGTCGGCGGGACTGGTCGGGTCCGGTCCAGCGCGGGCCTGGGCAAGCGGCTGCGGAGCGCCTATCATGGTAGTTCTTACACTTGCCGGACTTGACGACTTCAACCTGGGGAGTGACGAGAATGCAGGAATCTCCTTTGCTCATGACCGTCGCGGCATTGGCTGCGCTCGCCGGCAGCCCCGCCTCGGCGCAGACCAGCTCGAGCGGACCCCTGGTCTATGTCGGACGGGTGATCGTCCAATCCGCGGTCGTGGAGGGCACGACCACAGCCTGCAGCGGCGGCAGCGACACGCCGGCCACGGGCGACACCTACAGCGGCGTGCTGCGCCTCCCCGGGAACCCGGCCAATTGGAAGCTGGAGATCCTGAACTCGGCGTTCGCCGCCCGCGTCGTGAGAGTCGCCCCCCACCACGTGAGCGCCACAATCTTCAACAGCAAC
>DATGFU010000423.1:0-15345 GCA_035308865.1 Allostellaceae bacterium
TAAAGGGTGTCCTCCAGAGCCACACGCCAAAGGGTCGGACTTGGAACACCGATGCCGCAACGTATGATCCCTGGGAATACAATTGGGAAAACTGGCCGACGCTTTGTCGCCTGCCAATTTCAAACTGACCCAGTGCCCGCCGCTTCCCCCACGATTGACGCGCCCGCACCCGCTCCCGTACGGTGCGCGCCATGAACGGGTCCCGAAGACTCCGCCCGCGCGCGCCGCGAATTCGCCGCACGGCCCTCTGAGAGGGCCGTCCTGCCGGCCCGTGCGCTGGCTCCCCTGACCGATTCTCCCGCGCGAGCCCGATCCCATGTCCGTCGATTATCGTCCCACCGTCTTCCTGCCGCAGACGGATTTCCCGATGAAGGCCGAGCTGCCTCGCCGCGAGCCCGAGCTGCTCGCGCGCTGGCAAGGCCTCTACGAAAAGCTGCGCGGCGATGCGGCGGGCCGGCCGAAATTCGTGCTGCATGACGGCCCGCCTTACGCCAACGGCCATCTCCATATCGGCACGGCGCTCAACAAGATCCTGAAGGACATCGTCGTCCGCTCGCGCCAGATGACGGGCTATGATTCGGTCTACGTGCCCGGCTGGGACTGCCACGGCCTGCCGATCGAGTGGAAGATCGAGGAGAAGTACCGCGCCGAGAAGAAGAACAAGGACGAGGTGCCGATCGTCGAGTTCCGCGCCGAGTGCCGGGCCTTCGCGCAGCACTGGCTGGACGTCCAGCGGTCCGAGTTCCGCCGCCTCGGCGTGATCGGCGACTGGGACAATCCCTACCTCACCATGGCCTTTGCCGCCGAGGCGCAGATCGCGCGCGAGATCGGCAAGTTCCTGATGAATGGCGGGCTCTATCGCGGCTCGAAGCCGGTGCTGTGGTCGGTCGTCGAGAGGACCGCGCTGGCCGAGGCCGAGGTCGAGTACCACGACCACACCTCCACGACCGTCTTCGTCCGCTTCCCGATCGTCAAGCCGAGCGTGCCGGCGCTGGACGGCGCCGCGGTGGTGATCTGGACGACCACGCCCTGGACGCTGCCCGGCAACCGCGCCGTCGGCTATGGCGAGGGGTTCGACTATGTGGTGCTGCGGGTCGACGCCGCTTCGGAGGGCAGCCTCGCCCGGCCCGGCGAGCGCATCGTCGTCGCCGAGACGCTCGTCGGCACGGTCGCGCACGACACCGGCATTACGCGCTGGACCGTGCTGGAGACGCTCCCCGGCGCGGCGCTCGCCGGCACCGTCGCGGCCCACCCGCTGCGCGGCCAGGGCTACGATTTCGCCGTGCCTCTGCTGCCCGGCGACTTCGTCACCACCGATGCCGGCACCGGCTTCGTCCATATTGCTCCCGGCCACGGCGAGGACGACTACCTGCTCGGCACGGCAAACGGCATCGAGGTGCCGCACACGGTCGACGGCGACGGCACTTACTATGCGCACGTACCGCTCTTCGCGGGGCGGCGCGTCTTCACCCCTTACGGCAAGCCCGGCGACGCCAACGCGGCGGTGATCGCGGCGATCCAGGCGGCGGGCGGGCTCTTGGCGCGCGGCAGCGTCGTCCATTCCTACCCTCATTCCTGGCGGTCGAAGGCGCCGCTTCTCTTCCGCAACACGCCGCAATGGTTCATCTCGATGGCCACCAACGGGCTGCGCGACAAAGCGCTCGATGCGATCGACGCGACGCGCTGGTTCCCGCCGCAGGGCCGCAACCGCATCCGCTCGATGGTCGAGAGCCGCCCCGACTGGTGCATCTCGCGCCAGCGCGCCTGGGGCGTGCCGATCCCGGTCTTCGTCCATAAGCGCACCGGCGAACTGCTGTGCGACCAGGCGGTGATCGACCGCATCGCCGAGGCGTTCGAGGCGGAGGGGGCGGACGCCTGGTACAGCTCCCCGCCGGAGCGCTTCCTCGGCAACGGCCGGTCCGCCGAGGACTGGGAACAGGTCCGCGACATCGTCGATGTCTGGTTCGATTCCGGCTCGACCCACGCCTTCGTGCTGGAGCAGCGGCCGGAGCTCTGCTGGCCGGCCTCGCTCTATCTCGAAGGCTCGGACCAGCACCGCGGCTGGTTCCACTCCTCGCTCCTGGAATCCTGCGGCACGCGCGGCCGGGCGCCCTATGAGGCGGTCTTGACCCACGGCTTCACGCTCGACGAGCAGGGCCGCAAAATGTCGAAGTCGCTCGGCAACACGGTGGCGCCGCAGGACGTGATCGAGCAGAGCGGCGCCGACATCCTGCGGCTCTGGGTGGTCTCGGCCGACTATTTCGACGACCAGCGCATCGGCAAGGAGATCCTGAAGGGCCAGGTCGACGTCTATCGCCGGTTCCGCAACACCTTCCGCTACCTGCTGGGCGCGCTCGCCGGCTTCGATCCGGCGGAGCGCATCGCGCCATCCGAGATGCCGCCGCTGGAGCGCTGGGTGCTGCACCGGCTGAAAGCGCTGGACGAGACCGTGCGCCAGGGGGTCGAATCCTTCGACTTCCATGCGATCTACTCCGCGCTCCACAATTTCTGCGCCGGCGACCTTTCCGCCTTCTATTTCGACGTGCGGAAGGATTCGCTCTATTGCGACCGCCCGGACGACGAGCGCCGCCGCGCCGCCCGCACCGTGCTCGATCTCGTCTTCGACGCGCTGGTGCGCTGGCTGGCGCCGATCCTCTGCTTCACCTGCGAGGAGGCCTGGCTTTCCCGCCATGGCGAGGCGGCGGGCAGCGTGCATCTCCAGCAATTCCCGGAGCTGCCGGCCGCCTGGCGGGACGAGGCGTTGGCCGGGCGCTGGGACGCGATTCGCAACCTGCGCCGCGTCGCCACCGGCGCCATCGAGCTGGAGCGCGCGGCCAAGCGCATCGGCTCGAGCCTGCAGGCCGCCGTCCGGCTGCATGTGCCGCCGGAGCAGGCGGCGCTGCTGGACGGGCTGGACCTCGCCGAGATCAGCATCGTCTCCGACGCGTCCATGACCACCGAGCCGCCGCCGGACGGCGCCTTCACGCTACCGGACCTGCCCGGCGTGGCCGCCGTCGTGACCGCTGCGCCCGGCGAAAAATGCCAGCGCTGCTGGCGCGTGCTCCCCGAGGTGGCGGAAGAGCTCTGCCTTCGCTGCACCGACGCCGTGCATCACTTGACTGCCGCAGCATGAGCCCCTCTCCGCCCTTCAGGGGGGAGAGGGAGGGGCCCGCGCAGCGGGAGGGTGAGGTGGGTTCCGCCGACGCTCCGAGCTATCCCCCACCTCACCCCGACCCTCTCCCCCCCAATGGGGCGGAGAGGGGGATGTCACGCCCCCTCGCAGCCGGCCTCGCCGTCGCGGCGGCGGTGCTGGTGGCGGACCAGGTCACCAAGTGGGCGGTGCTCGCCCATTTCGCGACCGCCGACGCGCCGGTGCTGCCGGTCATGCCGTCCCTCAACATCGTGCTGGTGACCAATCACGGCGTCAGCTTCGGCATGTTCAACACCGGCACCGGCTGGCGACCCTGGGTCTTCTCCGGCATCGCCGTCGTCATCGTCGGCGTGCTGGCCCACCTCCTGCGCACGGCCCGCAGCCGCCTGGTGGTCGCCGGCATGGGCCTCATCATCGGCGGTGCTGTCGGCAACCTTATCGACCGGCTGCGGTTCGGCAGCGTCGTCGACTTCGTCGATTTCTTCATCGGCGAATGGCACTGGTACGTGTTCAACGCAGCCGACGCGGCGATATGCGTCGGCGTCGGACTCCTGCTGCTCGACGGCTTGCTCGTCCGCCCGGAATCCCCTAAAGCGTGACCTTTATTCTTGGCATTGGTTGGGACGGGGCATGAATCGTTCGCTCATTATCGGCATGGCGCTGATCGTGGCTGCCGGATCGCTCGGCGGCTGCACGGATTTCCGTCGCGCGCTCGGCATCGAGAAGGCGCCGCCGGACGAGTTCACGGTGGTGCAGAACGCGCCGTTGACGCTGCCGCCCGATTACGGGCTGCGGCCGCCGCACAGCGCCACCGGCAAGCCGGCCACGCCGGCGCCGATGGAGCAGGCGCGCGAGGCCGTCTTCAAGGTCGGCCAGCACCCGGCCAATACCAGCGACAGCAGCAGCCTCACCTCCGGCGAGCAGGCGCTGCTCGTCAAGGCGGGCGCGCTGAACGCCGACTCGAGCATCCGCGCCACGGTCGACGCCGAGACCCAGCAGGTGGCGACGGCCAGCGACAGCTTCGTCGACAGCCTGCTCTTCT
This sequence comes from Allostellaceae bacterium, assembly GCA_035308865.1. GTDB lineage: Bacteria > Pseudomonadota > Alphaproteobacteria > ATCC43930 > CGMCC-115725 > DATGFU01. The sequence continues at coordinate 4,194 of DATGFU010000423.1, forward strand.
GGCGCTCGCCTCCGACCCCCGCTGCCGGCACGCCGGTCGATGCCGCCGGCGAGGCGAAGCGGGTCGAGGTCGACCAGGCCGAAGGCAAGTCGGCGGTGCAGCCCAGCATCGAGCGGACCCAGCGGACCAATATGGAAGGCCTGCTCTGACGGTGCGTGCCCGGCTTCTCGTTTCCGTGCTGGCCGGCGTCGTCCTTGCCTGCCAGGCGATGGCGGCGGGGACGCGGTTCGGCGAGGAGAGCTTCACCCTCAAGAACGGGCTGCAGGTCGTCGTCATCCCCAACCACCGGGCGCCGACGGTCACCCACTGGGTCTGGTACAAGACCGGCGCCGCCGACGAGGAGCGCGGCCGTTCGGGCGCCGCGCATTTCCTCGAGCACCTGATGTTCCGCGGCACCAAGACGGTGAAGCCCAAGGAATTCTCGCAGCTCGTCGCCCGCGTCGGCGGCGAGGAGAACGCCTTCACCTCCTGGGACTACACCGCCTTCTTCCAGACCATCGCTGCCGACCAGCTGCCGCTGGTGATGCGGCTCGAATCGGACCGCATGCACAACCTCGTCATCACCGACGACCAGCTGAAGCCGGAGCGCAACGTCGTGCTCGAGGAATGGGGGATGCGCATCGGCAACCAGCCGGACGCGCTGCTCGACGAGCAGGTCGAGGCGGCGCTCTACCTCAACCACCCCTACCGCATCCCGGTGCTGGGCTGGAAGAACGAGATCGAGACGCTGGACGTGCCGGCGGAGAAGCATTTCTACGACACCTGGTACGCGCCCAATAACGCCGTCCTCATCGTCGCCGGCGACGTCACGGTCGAGCAGGTGAAGCAGCTGGCCGACACCTGGTACGGCAAGATCCCGTCCAAGCCCCTGCCGCCGCGCGAGCGCACCGGCGAGCCGGGGCGCTCCGCCGATGCCGTGCTCCGCCTGGAGGATGCGCGCGTGCGCCAGCCGAGCTGGAGCCGCTATTACCTGGCGCCCAGCTACCGCACTGCCGGCAGCGACCAGCCCTACGCGCTGCAGGTCGTGGCCGACGCGCTGGGCGGCGGCGCCTCCAGCCGGCTGCACAAGGCGCTGGTGCTCGACCAGGGCCTCGCCACCGGCGCCGGCGCCTGGTACGAGGCCGACCGCTACGATCTCGGCCGCTTCCTGATCGAGGTCAACGCAAGGCCAAACGTCACGCTCGACCGGCTGGGCGACGCCGCCGCCGAGGTGGTCGCGAAGGCGCTGGCCGACGGCTTCACCGCCGACGAGGTCGCGAAGGCCAAGCAGCGCCTCGTCACCGGCGCCCTCTATGCCCAGGATTCCCTGCGCGAGCCGGTCGGGATCATCGGCCGCGCGCTCTGCACCGGCCAGACCCTCGACCAGGTCGATCACTGGCCCGACAAGATCGCCGCCGTCACCGTCGAGCAGGTCAACGCCGCCGCCCGCGACGTGCTGTTGAAGAAGCCCTCGGTCACCGGCTTCCTCCTGGCCCCGCCCGGCACCGATCTGTCCGCCCAGCCCATCGCCGCCCCGTCCTCGGGAGAAATCCGGTGAGCCGCCTCCGCTTACCCTCTCCGCCCTTCAGGGGGGAGAGGGAGGGACCCGCGCAGCGGGAGGGTGAGGTGGGTCGCGCCGATCCGCCGGCCCTGCCCCACCTCACCCCGACCCTCTCCCCCCCAAGGGGGCGGAGAGGGGGATTGCTGGCGGCCGTTCTCGCGGCTCTCGCCTTCGCCGTTCCCGCCAAGGCGATCACCATCCAGGACGTCACCAGCCCCGGCGGCATCCATGCCTGGCTGGTCGAGGACCACACGACCAAGGTCGTCAGCCTGGATTTCGCGATCCGCTGCGGCGCCGCCTGCGACCGCGCGGACAAGCGCGGCCTGTCGCTGCTGACCATGGGCCTGCTGAACGAGGGCGCCGGGACCATGGATTCCGGCCAGTACCAGGGCCGCCTCGCCGATCTCGCCGCCGAGGTCGATTTCGATGCCAGCGAGGACTGGCTCTCGGGCTCCGTCCAGACCCTCTCGCCCAGCCGCGACGAGGTCTTCGACCTGCTGCGCCTCGGCCTCGTCGAGCCGCGCTTCGACAAGCCGGCCGTCGACCGCGTCAAGGCCGAGGTCGACCAGGTCATCGAGGCGCAGCAGCAGAAGCCGAACTCGCTCGCCGCCCATCTCTTCGACGGCATCGAGTTCCCCGGCCATCCCTACAGCGCCTGGACCACCGGCTCCAAGGACAGCGTCGCCGGCATCACCGCCGAGGATCTGCACCGCTTCGTCCACACCCGCCTCGGCCGCGACGGGCTGATCGTCGCGGCGGTCGGCGACATCGACCCCGAGACGCTGAAGACGCTCCTCGACAAGACCTTCGGCGGCCTGCCGGCCAAGACCGAGGGCGCCATCGTGCCGCTCGACGTCAAGCCGGCGGCATCCGCCCAGCTCGTCGTCACCAAGCGCCCCGACCCGCAGAGCGTCGTCTTCTTCGGCCAGCCCGGCATCGCCGTCAGCGACAAGGACTATTACGTCGCCCGCGTGGTCGCCCACGTGCTGGCCGGCGGCGGCTTCTCGGCCCGCCTCGAGCAGGAGGTGCGCGAGAAGCGCGGCCTCGCCTACGGCGTCACCGCCGCCGTCTACAACCGCCTGCATGCCGACTACATCGCCGGCGAGGCCGGCACCCAGAACGGCCGCGTCGCCGAGACGATCGACATCATCCGCCAGCAATGGGCCAGGATGCGCGACGGCGGCCCCACCCAGGCCGAGCTCGACGACGCCAAGACCTATCTCAACGGCTCCTACACGATCGGCCTCGATTCCAGCACCGCCATCGCCGGCCGCCTGCTCGGGCTGCAGGAGGAGGGCCTGCCGATCGACTATTTCGACCGCCGCCCCAAGCTGATCGGCGCCGTCACCCTGGCCGACGCCAGGCGCGTCTCGAAATCGCTCCTCGACCCCGCCAAGCTCGTCTTCGCCGTCGTCGGCGACCCGCAGGGCCTCAAGCCCGACAAGACCATCGATTCGGCCGACTGAACCTCCCCTCTCCCGCGCCCGAGCGGGGGAGGGGGGCCATCCGCCTCTTTGCTCGCCGCCGCTATTCCCGTCCCAGCCTCTCCGCGATCACCTTGAGGCTCGCCGCGATCTCGCCGAGATAGAACGCGGCGTACTCCGCCGCATGCTCCAGCTTCAGCGAATGCGACGTGCCCGCTTCCAGCGGGACATAGGGGTTCTCGATCAGGCGCTGACGCTCGCGCTCCGCTTCCGGTGTCATGGCGGGTCCTTTTCGCTCTGGTGACGGCCGGCCGCCACCATCGCCCCCGCCGCGGGAAAAGGCCTTGATCCAGGTCAGCCGCCGTCCCATCCCCCCTCCGAGCGCGAACCCTCTCCCGCTTGCGGGGGAGGGCAGGGTGGGGGTCCATCCGCCGCTCCGTCGAACTTGCCCGCGTCATCGCACGCTACCCGCCCGCGAGCGTCGTCTGCTCGATCACCACATTGTTGAAGTTCTCGACGAACCTCGCCGTCGTCAGCGTGAAGAACCCTTTGGCGTCGCGGGGCTCGCCGTTGGCGTCGGGCATCTTCTCCTGTCCGCCGCGGTCGTAGGGGTTGTGCAGCGTGAAGATGTCGGACGCGCGGTCATAGGAGACGACGGCGTAGGCATGCTTGTACTTGCCGGTCGTGACCGCCAGACGGGCGTCGAGCGCCGCCGAGGCCTCGCTCCGCACCTGGTTGAGCAGCCGGTCGTCGGCGGGGTGCCCGGTCTTGGCCGGGAACAGGATGTTCCGGGTCTTGTGGCCGGTCAGCAGCGCCATGATCTCGGCCGTGTTGCCGCCGTGCAGCGCGGCCGCGTCCAGCGGCTCGTCGGTGACGAGCTTGGGGTCGATCTTGCGGATCTTGCCGTAGGCCTTCTCCAGTATGTTGAACCAGATGCCGTCCGAGGAATCGGTATAGGCGGCGATCTCGGCATCGGTCGGCGCCGGAATGTTCTCCGGCGGATGGCGCGGAAACGTCACCGTGAAGGTTCCGTCCGCATTCTTGCGGATCATCCTGACGATCAGGTCCGGCCGCTGGTTCGCCACCGCGCCGACGGCCGAGTTGAAATAGCAGTCGGAATCCTTCTGCTGCCGGATGCCGTCGAGATGCGGCACCTTGTCGGCGAACAGCTCGTCCTGCCTTGCGGCGATCTTCTGCCGGCCCGCGGCGAAGATGCCGATGTAGTTCCGGTCCGGCTTCCCGCCGCCCGCGAGCGTCTTCTCGATCGCGTCGAAATCGGCCAGGACGAAGGATCGCGGCTTGGGCTCGTCCTTCGTCGGCCGGGCCGTCCACATCAGCGCCGCCAGGGCCGCGCCCGCGTCGCCCTTGATGCCGGGGTCCTGCATGTCGGCTTCGATCTCGTCCAGGGTCAGCCGGCCCTTGTGGCTGGTATCCCAGGCCGCGAAGTTGCTCCGCACGACCGCAAGGAAATTCCGCGCCTTGTCCGACAGCCCGTCCGCCGCGCCCGCCGAGGCGATGCAGCCCAAGGCGCCGGCCAGGGCGACGAGATTGAGGGTCCGCATGGGCAATTCCTTGCGTCGAAACCCGCCGGAGGCTACGGGCCTGGCGGATCATACACCCTCGCGTTGATCGTCGCGGCGGGTCTGATGACCCTTCCCGGCGATCCCTGCGAGCTTCGCACCGGCCGCTTCAGTCTCCCTCTCCGCCCCGGGGGGCGGAGAGGGTCGGGGTGAGGTGAGGCGACGATGGCTCTCGGGCGCCTTGCTGCGGCGTGCCGGACGACGAGGACAGGACCGGAGTGCGATGGGCTCCGTCCTTCGTCCCCCCACCTCACCCTGACCCTCTCCGCCCCCGAGGGCGGAGAGGGGATGTGACCGGCCAAATCCTTTGCAGTTTCCAGCGGGCGTATCGAGAATTCCGCCCACGACCTCAGCCGGCGATCCCTGCGGCGCGCCGTCAGTCCGGCGTCATCGACGGTCGCGCTGCGCGATCTTCAGCAGGGCATCGTGATACGGGCAGCCGACCGACTGCTTCGAGAACCAGATGGATTGCTGCGGGAATTTCCCGCAGATGCGCGCGCCGCTGCAGCCGGTGATCTCCCGCACCACCTCTTCCTTGCCGTTCTCCTTCTTGAGCTCCTGGTAGCCCGTGATCCGGACGTCCTGGACCAGGAATGAGCAGCGGTAGGTCTCGAAGTAGTGGGGCTCGAGATCGGTCATGGCGTTCCCCGTTCGGGCGGATGATCCGCCATCGCGCACCGTCGCACCTTTGAGCGCCGGCGTGAAGCGCCATGGCGCCCTCCGCGCCGCCCGGCGCTCCGACTTGACGGTGATTTGGTACATCAGTACATAAATAACATGAAACCCGTCGAACGCGTCCAGACCGGAATCCGCATCGAGCGGCGGACGCTGAAGGTGCTGAAGGCCCTCGCCGAATACCTCGACATGTCGCTGGGCGACCTGCTGGAGGGGATCGTGCTGCACGCCTTCGAGGGCAAGCCGCCGTTCGGGCCGGAGACGCTGAAGCAGGTCCAGGCGCTCAAGGGCGTCTACGGCCTGGACCTGACGGCGGAAGAGTCCCACGGGCTGACGGAGTCCGGCGATGGCGGATGACGCGCTGGACCTCTTCCTGCGCGGCGAGACGGACGGCCGCACCTTCCGCCACCTTGACCATCTGCGCATGGGATTCGAGCTGCTGCGGCGGGCGAGCTTCACCCAGGCGGCCGCCGCCTTCAGCGCCTCCCTGAAGATCATCGCGGCGCGGAACGGCACGCCGGGCGCCTATCACGAGACCATGACGGTGGCCTTCCTCGCCCTCATCGCCGAGCACGCGGCGTGCGGCGCCTACACGGATTTCGAGGAGTTCATCGCCGCCAACCCGGCACTGGCCGACAAGCGGATCCTGCAGCGCTGGTACGGCGCCGAGCGGCTGGGCTCGGCGCTGGCGCGCAAGACCTTCATCCTGCCGGAGCGCCAGGGGGGCCCAACGTGAGCAGCGCCTGGCCGTTGCGCACCCTGCGCTGGACCTACGTCGCCTTCATCGCCGGCGCCAGCGCCATGGCGATCCGGTCGGCCCATGCCGGCACCGGCGAGGGCCACCATTCGGCGCGGTTCGTGCTGTTCCTGGCGGTTCCCGAACTGATCGCCGCCCTGTCCCTGCTGGTGCGGCCGGTCGAGCGGATCGCCTGCGCCGTCCTGGTGGCGATCTATGTCGTGGCAGGCGCGGTCTCCGCGGCCTCCGGCGACATCGTGGCGCCGCTGCGGTTCCTCTACTACGCCGCGACGGCGATCTTCATCGTCACCGCGGGTCGGGAGCGGCCGGCGGGTGCTGCCGAGGTTTAGGGGCTACGCGGCCACAGAGGTGAACGCACCCTGCCTCGGTTTTGGGTCCAGTCGATAGGGAGGCCTGGGCGTTTCTCGATGTTCTATGGTGATATCACAGTCATCAGGATAAACTGACTGCCGGTTCCTTATTGAGACGTCAAGTGCAAAGAGCGTCTTTCGTCCTCACTAAACTGGTGAACCAATCTATTTCTGTTTAGCTCAGCGATGAAACGTTGATCAATACATTGAGCAACCGCCGCCCCGTGAAATGAACTCTTTCGGTTCCAGGCAGACGGATAGTATAAACGAATAACACTCATAGTAAAAGTAAGCGGGTCCAAAGGCCTAGCTAGCGCCCACCTATTTTCTTCGTGTCGTCCAATGTGGAGGTGTGCGGCGGGGTGCGCCAGTTCTCTATACTGATCTGTAGAATATTCAAAGCGGATTGCAGGAATCGATCCTTGGTACGGCAATTCGGCAATTAGATTTGCAACATCCTCCTCATCGAGCCCGCCCATCGATTCCAATGCCTCCCAGTCCGCGACAGTACGCTCGGCTTGCTCGGCACCCGAAATCCATGGGTTAGGTAGGTAGGCCAACCGCCAAGATTCGGTATTCTCCCAACTATACTGAAATATTGCGTAGTCATTCAGCATTACGTTGTAATACGATAACGATACAGCTGACAAGTATATCTGTGCATAGGTTGATGACGAATTAAGTGCAACTTCATTGAAGTTCCTGTTAGCTGGAATTGATAAAGGGGATGACACCGTACGGAGGAGGTCAAATTCGTCTTTTAAGAGGCGCCACGCAAGGTCGATCCGCCTTCTAAAATCATCGCCGCCCATTGCGCCGCCCGCGACTCAAGAGGTTCGCCAAGTCTTCGTCCGTGAGGCCAAGTTCTTCTTTCACCTTTTCCATCTCTTCTCGTGCTCGCAGAAGGCGCGCATCCCGCTCAGCGAGATCGCGTTGAATCGTCTCAATCTCCTCGGGATCGGGCATAGTAAATCGGAGTTCTGGAGCAAGGCTGAACGCCTTCTCTATCTCGGTGTGAAGCGCTGCGAAATCCGATCCTAGCCCGGTGACTCTCAGCCATCCCTTGGTGCGGGTAAAGGCCGTAAAGAGCCGGTTTCGGCCGGTTCGGCTATTGAGTGGAACAGCGTCACATCCCAAGACGGCCACAACTGCGGCTTCGTTACCCTTAGCACGATAAACTGTAGACAACGTGACCTTGCCCTCGATCAAGAATGGAGGCTCACTGAATCTATCTGCGATGATGTTGTTGCACTCAATGCCTAGGCCTGCCAAGCGGGACGCAAGCTCCGAAAGGTAGGTCTTGGCCGCTCGATCATCGATCGCGATGGCCATCAAGTCATGGGGCTCCATGCCTGCTGCCAGAAAACACCGGAATTGATGTGCGCAATATTCAACCTCTTCCGAAAGGCCATTATAGGTCCTTACTTCCAGAAGAGGCAAATCTCTAGGTGGAGTTAGCATGGCAGGACTATTGCGATCCGGCCGTCTTATAATTGTTTTTGTACCCGGCCTAAACGACCCTTTTAGGACTTCATAGCCAACGTCGCGCCAATGCTCCTCATTTTGTAGCATCTGGACAGGTTTTCTGCCGTAAAGACCAAAACCAATCGCATGAGCCAAAACCAAAATATCTCTCTGATTCCTATAGCATTTAGGAAGAACAAAGTCATTCGTATCGGCGGTTGCGGGAACAGATCGCTGCAAGGAAATTCGAGGCTGGCCGTCATCATCCAAACCAAACAGCTCATCCGGTGTCCTGACTCGAACATCAAAGATGTCTTGGAGTTCGTCATAGGCCCAAATAATCTGCTTTGAGTCGCGTGCGCCTTTCGAAAGAAAGAAGCACATCTGGTAGAACCCCTCAGGAAAATCTTGACCCTCGTCAATTAATATAAGGTCGTAACGCTGCCTAATTTTTCCAGTCCGTACTAATTCCTTACAAACAAAATCGAAGGGATTAGATTGTGCCCGCGCTTCCCCAAACGAGATCGGCGACACGCCGGATCGTAAGCAGGCCTCGCGATAGACACCGGAAAGATTCTTTTGACCCCAGCCGTGTTGGACATCAATTTGCTTCCAATCAGGCTCACCTTCCGCAAAATGGCGATAGAAGCGCGTAATCGACCGGGTCAAGTGATCCCGCAAGCTTCGCGTATAATAGGTCACGAGGATTTTGGCCTCCGGGTTCTCTATATGAGCCAGAGCCGCTTTCATCGCGAGAATGACCGTCTTTCCGGACCCGGCCAATCCCCGAATACGCTGAGGACAAGGGAGGCTGGTGAGCGCCACGTGCCGCTGCTGCGAATCAAACTTGGCGATCTGTTCCTCAAGTTCGGCGAGCGCTACCGCCGCCGGCTCATGATCAGGGGCTTCGATACGCCTTCGCACTGGCCGGCTCAGCGCTTTTGCCCCTTCCAAGATGGACCGAGCCTCATCGATGCTATCAGCGCTGAGGCGTTGGTCTTCCGTCTCCCGTACCAGTCGGAGCAGACCGGCTTCGGAAGTGGCTAACTCTGATTGGATCAGATCAAGGCCTTCAAATCCGGGGGCGTAAATGACAGGTATAACATCAAATCTCAGCTTACGATTCCGTCCTCTAAGTGATGCGCTCTTAAGCATCTGTGCCTCAGCGGTTGCGGCCGCTTGGGCAATGCTTTCGTCGGCTTCCCCGACGAGAGCCCGATTCGGGTTGGCAATATAACGGATAAGAATCAGGCCCGTGCGGCCAGTCAGCAGTGCCAAGTCAACTGGATGCCCGACAGCTTCATAGTCCTGAAACTTGGGCCATCCATAGTACAATACACCGTCGTCGAGTCGGAGCGCTTTGCTCTCCCGCTGCAGGGCTGCAATGGCGGCTTGGATCGCCGGAAAGCGTGCTTGGTCCGCTCGAGTTGGTATAAATTCTAATGCCACAAGCGCACCTCTGAGTACGTCACCTTAAAACCTACCCGACCACGACACTTCAGAGAAGTTCTGTCGCGCCAGCAGCGCCAGACACCTACCCCGGCTTCGCCTCCAGCGCGCGATGCACGGCGACGGGATCGCCAGCGATGGCGCGCAGATAGGCGCGCGCGACTTGGTCGGGTTCGCACACGCCCTGTTCCCAGTCCCGCAGCGTGCCGAGCGGAATGTGATAGCGCGCCGCGAATTCTTCCTGCGTGAGGCCGAGCGCCCGGCGCACCGTCCTGGCGCGCGGCACCCGTCTCATCTTCGCAAGGCTCTCCTCGGTCATCGGCTGCGCATCGGGATCGGCGAGCGCGGCGGCTTCCACCTCCTCGTCGCTCATCGCCCGCAGGCGCTTCCAATCGGTCGGATCGGCAAGCGGCTCCTTGGAGCCGTCCGGGAGCACGCGGACGAGTCTCCCGTCACTCTCAAGTCGGGCTACGATAATCGTCTTGCTCTTCATGCCTGGTCGCTCTTCCGGCCGAGAGGCGCGTCCGGTCGTCGCTTGGTGGCTCATGCTGTTGGACACAAAGTTGGGGCGGTCATCTGTCCGCCTGAAACGCACCGTAGCATCCATGGTCTTATCCCCGCCATGGACACCCCCGCGCCGCCCCCACCACCGGAGCAGCCCACGCCCGATCCCAAGCGGGAGCGGGCCGACCAGCGTCTCGCCCTGCTGCGGGAGCTGTCGGACATGGGCATGCAGATCGCCCGCGAGCTGCGGGACCAGGTGATGGACGCCGGGGGTGCGACCGAGCCGGGCACGCCCGGCCACGAGGCCGCGAAGACCTTCTCCCTGGTGGCGCGCGCGGTGCGGATGACGATGGCGCTCGAAGCCAAGCTCGAATCCGACATCGAGGCGCGGTTCCGCCGCCAGCGGCTGATCGCTTCCTGGCGCGAGGCCTTGAAGGGCCTCAGGAACTGGCAGGAGCCGCCGGGCCAGCTGCCGGGCTCGGTCGAGCGCCTGCTCGACAGCGCCTGCGAGCCCGATGACATCACCGCGCTGATGAAGGAGCTGTCGCTCGTCGCCGAGCCCGTCTCGGCCGAGCGCGGCCTCTCCGCCGAGACCGTGCACATGATCAAGTGCCAGATCCTCGGCATCCGGCCCGACAGCATGCCGGTGGCGCCGCTCAAGCCCCTCCCGCCGATGCCGCCGCCCCCGCCGCCCTTCGGCTCCCGCCCTCCGCCGCCCCCACGGTCCCGGCCGCCGTAACGCGACAGAGAACCCTCTCCCGCCCGCGGGGGAGGGCAGGGTGGGGGTCCATCCCCAGCCGCGATGTCCCCCTGGCGCCGCGCCCTTCCCAGGCACCCCCACCCCAACCCTCCCCCGCAAGCGGGAGAGGGAGCATCGGAGAACCCTCTCCCGCCCGCGGGGGAGGGCAGGGTGGGGGTCCATCCGCCTCTCCGTCGCCCCGCCTTGCCGCCGCCGCCCCCGGCCCTCTATACCGGCGGCATGATCGTCCTCGGCATCGAGACCAGCTGCGACGAGACCGCCGCCGCGATCGTGGCGGCCGACGGCCCTCGCATACTCGCCGAGACCGTCCATTCCCAGCTCGACGAGCACCGCCCCTTCGGCGGCGTCGTGCCGGAGGTGGCGGCGCGCGCCCATCTCGACCGCCTCGACGGCATCGTGGCGCTGACCCTGGACCGCGCCGGCATCGGCTTCGCCGCGCTCGACGGCATCGCGGCCACCGCCGGGCCGGGCCTGATCGGCGGCGTCATGGTGGGCGTCACCACCGCCAAGGCGCTGGCGCTCGCCGCGGGCAAGCCCTTCATCGCGGTCAACCATCTGGAGGCGCATGCGCTCAGCGTCCGCCTGGTGGCATCCGTGCCCTTCCCCTATCTGCTGCTGCTGATCTCGGGCGGGCATTGCCAGCTGCTGG
>DATGFU010000424.1:0-2375 GCA_035308865.1 Allostellaceae bacterium
CGGCGATTCCGGTGTCGCCGCTTCCCAGTGGGCCTCGACCACCATGCCGCCGCGGTGGACCCGCACTTCGGCGGGGGCGCCTTCGATGGGCGACGGCACGCGGTGGCCGCGCCGCAGCGTCTTGATGGCGGCGGCGGCGGCCGTCCCCGCATCGTCCCCGGACGAGACGAAGATCTCGCCGCCGGTCAGTGCAGAGAGCAAGCCGACATGGGCTTCCAGACTGTCCTCGCCGATCAGGATCGTGGTGACGCGCCGACCCCGTCGGGCGATCGCCTGGACATCGATGGCGTGGCTCTTGCCGTCGGTCACGAGAAGCACGTCACGCCGCCCGGAGGGGCCGGTAGCGCTTTCGAGCGCCTGCCCGATCTCGGTACCGCCGTTGTTCGGGGTCACCGACCGGATGAGCCTCTCAAGCTCATGCCCGTTCGCTTCGCCGACCAGGCGCGGGGAATTGGAGAACGCGCGAACGGCGATGCGGTCCTCCGGACGGAGCGATGCCGCAACCTTCGAGAGACCATCGATCAGCGCATCCCATTTGGTTGCACCACCCGGGGTGCCGGGGGACGCCATCGAGCCGGACTCGTCCAACAGGAGCTCGAGGTCGAGGGCAGCCTCTCCCTCCGCCGCCGGACGCACGGCCAGGATGACGCGCCGTCCATCGGCGGCGACGCCTTCCAGTGCGCGCGGCGCCGCGCCGGCGATGATGATTTCGATCGGTGCATTCAGCAGGACATGCGCCCTGCCATCGGCAAGCTGCCCGCCGACTAGCGTGACGGTGCCGTCGGCGGTAACCGAGAGATCCGCCGTATGCACGTGCGGTCCTGCCGCGAGATCGTCCGAGTCGGGAAGCGGTGAGCGGCCGAAAATCTCGCCGACGGTGGTCGGGATACGGAGAAGCTGATCCGTTCCGTGGAGGCTCATCGGGGCCGCCCACACGCTCGTGATTCTCATTTCGGCACCGGCAGGGATATGGCCGACGCTCAGCATGTGGGCACCGCGCAGCAATTCCTCGTGCAGGACGCCGGTCTTCCCGGCGTCGATCGCCGCCTCGTAGGTCTCGCGGGCCGCGGTCCGGCGCTGGCAGCGCGCCGTGAGCAGGCGGCCGTCGATCTCCGCGACCAGCCCGGTCAGCGTCGCCGCGGTCGGAATCGGAAAGGTGATCGTCGCCTCGATCGATTGGCTCTCGGCATTCCGGAACCGACGCTCGGTGGAAACGACGGCAAGTCCGCCCGCGATCCGCACATCGATATGGGTGCCGACAAGCGGAACCGGCCGCTCCGTCCCGGCGATGCGGGCGCCCTCGCGATAGGCATGGAGCGGATCAGGACCGGTCAGTGGCATCGCCATGGTTTTTCTCCTTCAAGAAGGCATCGAGGATTTCCCGCACTCGATCCGCTGCGGCGGCAGAATCGAGCGCGGAATCGAGATTGTCGGGGTTGAGCAGAAGGGCGACGCCTGGTGCGACCGGGAGCGGGACCCCACCGTCGCTCGCCATCACCACCCGAATGGCGGCGGGCGGCAAACCGGCCTCACGGAGGCGCTGATAGCGCAGGATGGCCGCGACGTGGTCTTCCCCGTAGCTCGCAGTCGCCCGGCCGCCCCGCGGCGGCGGCACGAAGCCTTCCGCAATCAGGAAGCGGACGTGGCGCGGGGTGAGCCCGGGGACCCGGTCGATCAAGGCGTGGATGTTCAAGGCACCTCCTTACGACAAGGATCGTGTCGTAAGGTGCGCGAGTCAAGAGTCTTTCGACATGATACTTGTCGAATAGATCGTGCCAAGAGGTCGGAGGCTCGGTTCGAGGTTACGGGGCCAGGGCGACTGTGCCGGCCGCCGGTTAGTGCAAAACCGCTTTCGGACCGGTCACCGTGGCCTTATGGCGGATGAGAGCCGAGGGCAAGGCCGCTGGCGCGCGCTCGCCCGTGGCATTAGGCGAGGCGAGGGTACCCGTGCCCAGCCGCTTCGGCTTCGAGCCGGCCAACGACGGCGTAGGTTTCGTAAGGAAGGACCTCATACCCGGCGAGCAGCAGGGCGCCGCGAAGGTCGGCGAGCGCCGGATCGCGGAAGACCTCCGCCAGCGCAGCCTGCAGCGCTTCGAGCGTGGCGTCGTCGGTGGTCGTCGAGGTGATCATGGGCAGGCCCGGGGACTTGGCGCTCCAGCCGAGGACGCGGATTCGTGCCGTCAGCAGGGGATCGATCCGGGTCAGAAGGGCCAGCGTAACGCAGTCGACCGACGCGACGTCGGCCGCGCCGTCCGCCACCATTGCGAGGCTCCCACGGTGGCTCCCGCTGACGGCGACCTCGCCGAAGAACCGCCCGCCGCGCGCGAGCGGCGCCACCAGGGCGCGCAGGAGATTCATCCCCGTGTTGCTGTCCC
>DATGFU010000425.1:0-3512 GCA_035308865.1 Allostellaceae bacterium
CCAGCGCTTCGTTGCGCGTCGAGCTGGCGCAGATGGCGACGCGGCGATGGCCGAACCGATGCAGCCAGAAGGCGACCGTGAGGCCGATCGGCCCGGCGCCGAGGATCAGGATGCGCGCGCCGATCGGCGGCCGCGCCAGATCCACGCCGTGAAGCCCGACAGCCAGCGGCTCGACCAGCGCGCCGTCGGCCAGCGAGAGATCGGCCGGAAGCGCGATGCAGTTCGCCTCCGACGCCGCGATGAGCTCCGCAAACCCGCCAAAGGCGAAATGCCCGCCGGCGCAGTGGAGCGGCAGCCCGGCAAGGCATGCGGCACAGCGCCCGCAGCTCCGCACCGGCAGCGCCGTCACCCGATCGCCCAACTTCAGCCGCGTGGCCTCCTTGCCGAGCGCAACGACCTCGCCGGCATACTCGTGACCCAGGACCGAGCCGCGAGGCACCGTGCGGGCGTGGCGTTCGGTCATGCCGAGATCGCTGCCGCAGATGCCGCAGCGCCCGATCCGGATGACCACCTCGTCGGGCGCGGGCGCCGGATCGGGTCGCTCCTCGATCGCCAGGGGCTCGCCCGCCGCCTTGAAGACCGCCGCCCGCATCGCATCCTCCCTCGTGCCGCCCGGCCAATTGAATGACTTATGATCCAGTAGTCAATTCTGTTGACGCGCGCATGGCGGTAGCGGAAGAGATACCGGCACATTTCCGGCGATCGGAGGACGGCGGCCCATGGCCGAACAGCTCAGCCCACAGGACGCCTCATTCCTCTACTGGGAGAGCGAGCGGGTCGCCAACCATGTCGGCGGCCTCTACATCTACGACCAGTCGACCTCGCCGGGCGGGCTGGTGACCTTCAAGCAGATCCTGCGGCATCTCGAGGCGCGGCTGCACCTCGTGCCGCGCTACCGCCAGAAGCTGCGGCATGTCCTGGGCAAGCTCGACCATCCCTACTGGGTCGACGACGAGGCGTTCGACATCGAATACCACGTACAGCACATGGCGCTGCCGAAGCCGGGCGACTGGCGGCAGCTTTGCATCATGACGTCGCGCATCTACGACCGGCCGCTCGACATGAGCCGACCGCTCTGGACGTTCTACATCATCGAGGGGCTCGACCACATGGAAGGCCTGCCGAGAGGCAGCTTCGCGGTGGTCACCAAGACGCACCACGCGCTGATCGACGGCGTCTCCGGGACGGCCATGGCCACGGCCATCCACGATACGAAAGCGGATGCCGAGGTGCCGCCGCCAGTGCCCTGGCAGCCGGCGCGCCGCCCCACCGACCTCGAACTGCTGAGCCGTGCCTATCTGCGGAACCTGGGGCAGCCGTTCCGGATGATGGATTTACTGAGCGAGGTCGTGCCGGCGACGCGCCGGCTGATGGACGGCCTGAGCAGTGATCGCTTCTCCTGGCCCAAAATCTCGGGCGAGGTTCCGCGCACCCGATTCAACGGGACCGCTTCCGGCCACCGCATGATCGCGCTCTGCGTGTTCGCGCTCGCCGAGCTGCGGATGATCAAATCGGTGCTGCCGGGAGCTACCATCAACGACGTGCTGCTGGCGCTCTGCGGCGGCGCGCTCCGGCTCTATCTTTCGGCCAAGAACGAGCTGCCGCCGCAAGTCCTGACCGCGCTGGCGCCGATCGCCGTGCGCTCGAACGAGCAGAGGGACCCGTCCCCGACATCGATTCCGGCCACAGGCGGCAACCAGGTCACGGGCATGATCGTGTCGCTCGCGACCGATATCGAGGATCCGCTGGAGCGCCTGCAGGCAGTACACGATTCGGCGGCCAGCTCCAAGGAGCTGACCAATGCGATCGGCGCCAAGCTGATGACCGACATCACCAAATTCGTGCCGTCGGTGACCATGGGGCTGGCGTCGCGGCTGGTCAGCGGGCTCGGCCTCAGGACGAAGCTACAGCCGATGGTCAATACCGTCGTCACCAACGTACCCGGCCCGCAGGTCCCGCTCTATTTCTGCGGCGCGCAGATGGTGAACCAGTTCAGCCTCGGCATCGTCATGGACGGGCTGACGCTGTTCCACGGCGTCCTCAGCTACGATGGCAAGCTGACCATCGCCGCCATGTCGGACCGGCTGGCGATGCCGGATCCGGCCTTCTATCAGGACTGTCTCTACCAGGCGTTCCGGGAGCTGAAGGACGCCGCTTCCGCCAAGCTGGCGCCGCCGCCGCGCAAGCCCAAGGCGAAGCCGGCAGCCGGGCGGCGCGTCTCAGCCGGCGCCTGAGCCCTTCGCGCCGGCGCCCCTCGCCCATTCGCGCGCCTCGGCGCCGGTAATCCAGTCGATCGCGTTGCCGAGGAGGCGCCGAAAGGCCGGATGGTCGAACGACAAGGCATCATGGCCGGGTTGGATATAGACGATCGGGCTGTTCTTCTCGCGCCGCGCCCAGACGACGAGATCGCTGCCCGGTGACGGCGTCCACCCCTCGCGCGAATGCATCTTCCCCTGCAGCGCCAGATGGGTCGAGTAGAACCCGTTGACGGTAAAGTCGTACCGGCAACGCATCAGCGGCAGGACGGTGT
This sequence comes from Allostellaceae bacterium, assembly GCA_035308865.1. Taxonomy (GTDB): domain Bacteria; phylum Pseudomonadota; class Alphaproteobacteria; order ATCC43930; family CGMCC-115725; genus DATGFU01. The sequence continues at coordinate 2,531 of DATGFU010000425.1, forward strand.
CCTCGAACACCTCGTAGAGATAGGGCTCGCCGACCAGCTCGAACCCCTCCTCCAGCCCGCGCGTCACCGGGTGCTCGGCGACCGGATAGACGAAATGCGGCGCGTCGTGGACATAGCCCGAATCGGGATGAACGACGCCGTCGATCTCCTGCGGCACGAAGAGATAGCGCCCGCCGATCACCTCGGCATAGCGCGGATAGGCGGGCCAGCCGCAGATCGCGTGATGGAGGAAGATCAGCGGCTGGCCGGCCTCCAGCAGCCGCTCGAAATCGATTTTCCATTGGCCGCTTGGCTCGTGCAGCCGGGCGTTCGGCGGCTGCGGTCCGATGATCTCGAGACCGGGAATGTCGTAGAAGACGATGGCGGCGTAGTCGCACGCTGTCTCGGGCTTCAGGAAGACGTTGATCGCCGGCTGTTCGACATGGGTCCAGCAGAGGTCCGGCCGCGCCGCGGCGATCGCGTCGAACATGTCGACGAAGCGCTCGCGGTCGTAGGCGTGGCCTTTGGTCGTGACCAGGATATTCCTCGTGGCACGGTAGTCGATCGTCATCCGGTCAGCCGTAGAAGACGGCGCGGAGCCCGGAGCGATTGAACTTCGTCCAGGCCCCGTGCGGCTGGGCCAGCCGGTCGGCGACGGCGTAGAGCACGAGCGGGTTGAAGCCGAGGCCCGTGTGGCTGCCGACGACCTCGATATTGTCGGTGGTCGGGCCGTCCTCCTCGCGGCAGACCTGCCAGACCGCGATGCCGTCCGTCCGGGAATAGATCGCGGTGGCCGGCACCGGCGGCGAGGCGCGCCGCGCCGCGTGGACATGGCCCGGCTGCTGGTCGAAGAGATCGCCGGAGAGGGTCTCGTAGAGCCGGCGGATATGGTGGTTGGTCCCGCCGCGGCCGCCGCTGCCGATCGGACTGCCGAGCGAGATGACCTGGCGCACCTCGTCGGGAACGCGCCGCGCGATGTCCCGGGCGTAGATGCCGCCGAGGC
>DATGFU010000426.1:0-19819 GCA_035308865.1 Allostellaceae bacterium
GGACGAATTCCTCACGCAGATCGTCGATGAAGATCTCCTTGACCCCCATGTCCTCGGCCTTCTTGCGCGCCGGCTCCAGCTCCTCGCCCTGGCCGAGATCGGCGGTGAAGGTCACCACCTCGCAGCGATAGGTGTCCTGCAGCCAGCGCAGGATGACCGAGGTGTCGAGGCCGCCGGAATAGGCGAGGACGACCTTCTTGACGGAGCTGCTCATGGAACGGGCCGGGCCGGTCTGGTGAAAAGGCGGCGCAGTATACGGAGGGCGCGCCGCCCGGCAATCCGCAGATGGGTCGCCTCAACCCCGCATCGGGCGCGCGGCGAAGCTGATGTCTTCATCCGCAGATGACGCAGATGGGCGCAGATTTCCGCCGTCATTGCGAGCGAAGCGAAGCAATCCAGAGCCGGAGACTCGATCCCCTGGATTACTTCGCTTCGCTCGCAATGACGGGATGGGGATCATCTGCGCCATCTGCGGATGATCTTTGATCGGGAGCTTCTGGGCCGGCACCGCGATCGCCGGCGCCGAGCGCGCGCCTTCCTCGATCAGCCAAGTCCCGAAATCCTCGCCGGCCGGCACGGCGCCGCGGCAGCGCAGGAGGGTCACCTGCCAGCGGGCGCGGCGGAGGCCGAAATCGCGCTCGTCGCAGCCGAAAGACGGGCCGCCCGGCACCGCCGCCACGCGCCAGCGCGTCACCGCCGCGGTGGTGCCGTCCGTGCCGTCGCGCGTCAGCACGAAGGCGGGCGTGCCGGAAGTCTCCGCGGCGAGCTGCAGCCGCCGGCTCTGAGTGAGGTCGAGTGCTTCCGTCTCGCCGACCACGGCGGCGAGGCCCGACAGCCGCAGCCCCTCCTCCATCGCCCAGAGCAGGTCGGCAGGCCGCCGCGCCCGCGCCAGGATCAGCCGCTCGGGTGCCAGCCCCAGCCGCGCCAGGCCGGGGCCGTAGAGCTCGGCTTCGGGGCTGCACCACAGCACCCGGCCGTCGAGCCCGGCCGCCAGCGTCGCGGCGAAGCCCTCGGCCGCCGCCGCGTCGCCGGGCGTCGCCATGATCTCGTGCAGCGCGTCCCGCCGCAGCCCGCCGCCGGGCAGCGCCGCATCGAGCGGCAGCAGCCCGGTCGAAACCACCGGCACCGCTGCCCGCCCCATCCCCTCGATCCGGCGCACCGCGCCTCTCAGCGCCGCAAGCGCGGGAGGGGAAAGGCGGGCGGACGAAGGCATGGCGCTCTCGATTGTTCCTTATTTGTTCTAGTCCATTCCCGCGGAGAGTCAAGGAAGGCCTGGGGCGGACATCTGTCCGCCTGAACGCGTCGGCGCTGTCCCGGCAAGGTCGCGTGCATGGACGCGACCTTGCCCCCGCCCTGGTTCGGCCCGCTCTCGCCCTTGCCGCCGATGGCGCCGCCCGGGGTGGCGGGGCGGCAGTTCGACTATCTGACCGGCTGGAACCTGCAGGTGCTGCCGCGCGCGGAAGCCGCGGCCTCGCCGGCCGAGCTCCGGGCGCTCGCCGACAGCTGTGATCTCGTCCGGCTCGCGATCGAGACCCGCAAGGACCAGCTCGCCGATCTCCAATGGACGATCGCGCTTCGCGGCGGCGGTTCGGACGCCCGCGTGGGCTAGGCGACGGCGCTCTTGGCCCGGCCCGACCGCGAGCATGCCTGGGACGAATGGGTCCGCATGCTGGTCGAGGACATGCTGGTGCTGGACGCGGCCACCATCTACCCGCGCCGCGCGGTGGACGGCAGCCTGCTGGCGCTGGAGCCGCTCGACGGCGGCACCATCAAGCGGGTGCTCGACGATTGGGGCCGCACGCCCCAACCGCCGCTCCCCGCCTACCAGCAGATCCTCAAAGGGCTGCCGGCCGTCAACTACACCGCCGACGCGCTCCTCTATCTGCCGCGCAACCCCCGCACCTGGCGCGTCTACGGGCTCTCGCCGGTCGAGCAGTGCCTCTTCACCATCAACATCGCGCTCGATCAGTATCAAGTCGGTCGACCTGCGCGCGCCGAGCTATCAGAATCTCGCCCGGCTGCAGGGGAAACTCGAATCCTTCGTTGATAAATTGTCAAAATTCCAGGGTAAGAAATGGGCAAACGTAATATAAAGGCAGCTGAGATAGTAGGGAGACTTTTCGATCTTGTAGTGCCGAAAGGCTCTCTCACGAGCGAGCGCAAGGCTGTCCTCGATCGGGTCAGAGACTATGCAAGAAAACTCCAACCGCCTGTCGAGATTGAAGTTAACGAATATTAGGAGATAGCAATGCTTGTTTCCTGCTACCTGAAGAAGGGAGCTGTGTACATTCCAACCGAGGCGTTCACACCGGATAGGCTCTATGTTGCGATCGAGCCTGTATCCGTCGTGCCTGTGGGCGACCTGGAGGCCCTCCGCCGGGCATTAGTCGAGGCCGTATTGCGCGGCAATCCGACGATCCCGACCCCCGATTTCTCAAAAGGATATAAGCCGATACTTCTAAAGTACGCCGACGCAAAGACATGGTCGGCCTTCGAGCGAGGCGCCTTCACGTGGGACATCGAGGAGAAGCGTGGCATCTACCGTATCGTCCCCGGGCGCCGCGCGGCGGACAGGGGATGGGAGGACGACCTAGACAATGCGATAGTCCTGCCACCGGGAACCACCGTGGAACAATTGTGCGCCAGGGCGGCTTCAGTCATTCAGGATAGGGCAAAAACCCTGGACCCTTGCGGTCCTGCCCCGCCTTGACTCCCCCCGCCCCCGCCGCCCACTCTTTCCGGAGGAGGCACGCGATGAAGGGCGATCCCAAGGTCATCGAATACCTCAACGACGCGCTCCGCCACGAGCTGACCGCGGTCAACCAGTATTGGCTGCACTACCGGCTGCTCCACAATTGGGGCCTGCTCGATCTTGCCAAGGAATGGCGCAAGGAATCGATCGAGGAGATGCAGCATGCCGACCGGCTGATCGAGCGCATCATCTTCCTCGACGGCCCCCCCAACATGCAGACGCTCGACCGCCTCAACATCGGCAAGACCGTGCCCGAAATCCTCGAGCGCGACCTGCAGGGCGAGATGCTGGCGCACGACCTCTATGTCGAGGCGGCGACCTGGTGCCACGGGGCCAAGGACTACGTCACCCGCGACCTCTTCGAATCGCTCCTGAAGGACGAGGAGCGGCACATCGACTTCCTCGAGACCCAGATCGATCTCCTCGGCAAGATCGGCCTGGAGCTTTACACCCAGCACTATATCGGCGAGCCGGAGAACTGAGGCGCCGCGCCCGCGCCCGTGGCATCGGAGGCAAGCGGGCGGCGATGTTGCCGCTCCGGGGACCGGTCGGTATTGTCATCGAGGCGCCTCACGACGGCGCCGGCCGAGGATGCAGCGTCCCATGAAGTTCAGCGGATCCTATACCGCGATCATCACCCCTTTCCGCGGCGAGGGGATCGATACCGCCGCCTTGCAGGATCTCGTCGACTGGCAGATCCGCGAAGGCACCGACGGCGTGGTTCCCTGCGGCACCACCGGCGAATCGCCGACGCTCAGCCACGACGAGCACAAGCGCGTGGTCGAGCTGACCGTCGAGGCCGCCAAGGGCCGCGCCGTGGTGATGGCCGGCGCCGGGTCCAACTCGACGGCCGAGGCGATCGATTTCATCCGCCACGCCGAGCGCGCCGGCGCCGATGCGGCGCTGATCGTCTGCCCCTACTACAACAAGCCGACCCAGGAAGGGCTCTACCGGCACTACAAGGCGATCCACGATGCGAGCGGCCTGCCGATCGTGATCTACAACATCCCCGGCCGCACCGGCGTCGACATGTCGATCGAGACCATGCGCCGCCTGGCCGAGCTGCCGCGCATCGCCGGCGTCAAGGACGCGACCGCCGATCTCGCCCGCCCGCTGCGCACGCGGCTCGCCATCGGGCCGGATTTCTCGCAGATGTCGGGCGAGGACATCACCGCGATTCCGTTCCTGGCCCAGGGTGGCCACGGTTGCATCTCGGTGGTCTCCAACGTCGCGCCACGGCTCTGCGCCGAGATGCAGGACGCCTGGGCGGCCGGCGAGATCGCCACCGCGATGAAGATCAACGAGCGCCTGGCGCCGCTCGCCGATGCGCTCTTCGCCGAGACCAATCCCGGCCCGGTGAAGTACGCGGTGTCGCTGCTCGGCCGGTGCCAGGCGACGGTGCGCGGGCCGCTGGTCCAGCCCTCCGAGCCGGTCAAGGCGCGGATCGAGCAGGCGATGCGCCAAGTGGGCCTGCTCAACTGAAACGATGAATGCGCTCCAGCCATGGCGGAATGCGCTGCGCTTTTCCGCCCTACGGCGCCTTGTAGGGTGGAAAAGCGCAGCGCATTCCACCGCGTTTCAGGTTAGGGCGTGATGGCCCTCCGTCCCGAGAACCGGTTCGTCGCGCAGAACCGCAAGGCACGGCACGACTACTTCATCGAGGACACGCTCGAGGCCGGCATCGTGCTGGAAGGCACGGAGGTGAAGTCGCTCCGCAAGGGCCATGCCTCGATCCAGGAGGCCTATGCCAGCGAGCGCGGCGGCGAGCTGTGGCTGCTCAACGCCTTCGTGCCCGAGTACCAGATGGCGAGTTCCAAGATGAACCACCAGCCGCGCCGACCGCGCAAGCTGCTGGTCCATCGCCGGGAGCTGAACAGGCTGCTCGGCCAGGTGAAGCGCGACGGCGTCACGCTGGTGCCGCTGTCGATCTATTTCAACGATCGCGGCCGTGCCAAGGTGCAGCTCGGCCTCGCCAAGGGCAAGCACAAGGCCGACAAGCGCGAGGCCCAGAAGCAGCAGGACTGGAACCGCGACAAGGCCCGCATCATGCGCAACAAGGGCCGCGGCGAATGACGCGGCTGCCGGAACTGATGGCGAGCTACGGGCGCTACCATCGCGACCCGCGGAACCGCGCCACGCATTTCATTGGCGTGCCGATGATCGTGTTCGCCGTGCTGGTAGCGCTGGCTCAGACCCGCGGCCCCGGCGACTGGCCGGGCCTGGCGATCGCGATCGCGGCGGCGCTGGTGGTCTACTACGTGATTCTCGATGTCGGGCTGGGCCTGGCGCTTGGCCTCGTCTACGCGCTGATGATCGCCGCCGCCGAACCGATCGCCCGGGAAGGCGCCGATACGGCCTGGATCGTGTTCGGCGTGCTGTTCGTCCTCGGCTGGGCCTTCCAGCTTCTGGGCCACCGCATCGAAGGCAACCGCCCGGCCCTTCTCGACAATCTCCACCAGATCCTGGTCGCCCCGATCTTCCTCGCCGCCGAGGCGGCGATGGCAATGGGGCTGTGCCGGAGATTGAAGGACGCGGTCGATCGGACCGCGGCGCGCCCGGAGCGCGCCTGAGCGGCTACCGGACGTCCGCCTCGGCAACGACCGGCCGGCTCTCCCTCGTCGCCCGCATCACGCCGGCCTTGGGATCGTCGGGATCCGAGGTCAGCTCGATATAGGCGTCATGCACGGCGACGATCGTGCCCACGAACGGAAAGCCTTCGAGGCTGCCGGTGACGCGATAGCTGACGAGATCGCCGGGCTTGAAGGTCGCGGGATCGAAGTTGAACTCGAAGGGGCACTTGTCCCCACCCATGCCGAGCATCGTACGTTTCCTCCAGACCGGACGACCCGATCATAGCGAGGCCCGGTGCCAGAGGCGAGGCGATGGCGTAGACTGGGGCCCTCCACCCAGGGATGGCCGGCATGAGCGCAACCGAAGCGTATCCTTACGAGACGCGGCTCAATATCGAGTTCCAGCCGCTCGAGCTCATCGACGAGAAGGCGCTCGCCGATGCCTGCGGCCATAAATGGTACAACCAGACGCTCTGCAGGGTGAACGAATCGGTGGTGCGCCTCGGCGTCGTCGAGGGCGAGTATCACTGGCACAAGCACGACGAGGATGACGAGTTCTTCTATGTCGTGGAGGGCAGGCTCGCGATCGATCTCGAAGGACGGACCGTCGAGCTGGCACCGCGCCAGGGCTTCGTCGTGCCCAAGGGCGTGATGCACCGGACGCGGGCGCCCGGCCGCACGGTGATCCTGATGGTCGAGAACGCCGGCATCATCCCGACCGGGGACTGAGGCACTCCGGGGGGGGCGGGTTAGCCCCTCCTACGGCTCGTCGTTACCCTCCGGCGCTTCCTGCTGCGGCATCGATTCGCGGACGATCCGCCGGGTCGGGCGGGGGCCCACCTTGACCGGAGTCGTCAGCTGCTGGCCCTGCCGGTCGATGCTGAGACTAAGCTCGTCGCCCACCTGCGAGAGCGCGATCCGGTTGATGCATTGCTGCCAGGAATGCACCGGCGTGCCGTTGATGGCGGTGATGACGTCGCCGGTCTGGATGCCGGCGGCGGCCGCCGGCGCGCCGGGCTCAACCGCCGCCACCAGCACGCCCTCGTTGATTCCGCTCTTGAGCCCGCGCGCCAGCTCCGGCGTCACGTCCTGGCCGCCGATGCCGATCCAGCCCCGCTCGATATGGCCGTGCTTCAGAAGCTGGTCCATCACCGTGCGGACCATGTTGACCGGCACGGCGAAGCCGACGCCGACATTGCCGCCGGACGGCGCCAGGATCGCCGTGTTGATGCCGATCAGCCGTCCCTTGAGATCGACCAGCGCGCCGCCGGAATTCCCCGGGTTGATCGCCGCGTCGGTCTGGATGAAGTCCTCGTAGCCCTCGATACCGAGCCCGCCGCGGCCAAGCGCCGAGACGATGCCCGAGGTCACGGTCTGACCGAGACCGAAGGGATTGCCGATCGCCAGCACGAAATCGCCGACCTGCGAGCGGTCGCTGTCGCCGAAAGGAAGGGCGGTGAGATTCTCAGCCGGGATCTTGAGCACGGCCACGTCGGTCTGCGGGTCGCGGCCGATCAGCTTGGCCTTGAAGCGGCGCTGGTCGAACAGCACCACCTCGATGAGGTCGGCATGCTCGACGACATGGTTGTTGGTGACGACCGTGCCGTTCTGGGCATCGACGATGACGCCGGAGCCCATCGCCTGGGTCTCGCGTGTCACCGGCCCGTTGGGCACGTTGAAGAAGCGGCGGAAGATGGGATCGCGCAGCAGCGGATTGTCGACCTGCTCGCGCCCCTTCACGGCGATGTTGACCACGCCCGGCATCACTTGGTGCAGCACCGGCGCCACGCTCGGCGTGCCGCTGTCGGATTCGAGGGGGAAGGCAGCCTCGGCCGGACCTGCGCCGAGAGCCAGCGGGAGAAGGGCGAGGAACCAGACGGCCTGAGACCAGACGGCGAGACGCATGAAGCCGGAGCCTTTCCTTGGGTACGACCGGGATCTCGGCGCCGCGATCCTCCCTGTCAAGCGGGCGTCGCCGGTCCGCGTGGCTCCGCCCTCACGCGTGATGGACGAGGTAGATGCCGAAGCCGATGCAGGCCACCCCGGCGAGGCTGGTGAGGGTGAGCGGCTCGCTCCAGAGAAAATGCGAGGCGATGAGCACGACGACATAGCTCGAGGCCACCGTCGGATAGGCGACCGAGAGCGGCACCGTGCGTAGCACGAGGATGTAGCCGATCGCCGACAGGAAGTAGCAGACGAGGCCGCCGAGGGTCCACGGCGAGAGGAAGCGATCGGCGATCCAGGCCAGCGCCGGCCGGCTGCTCGTCCAGGGCGCCAGCGCCTGCGCGATCGCCCCGCCGCCGGCGACCGCGCCGGTCTTGAGCAGGAGCTGCCCGCACACCCCGAGCAGGATCGAAACGGCGAGCATAACGTACCGGTACTTTTCCAAATCGATCTCCCCGGGCAGAACACCCCTGGAACGGGCGGGCCACTCTAAAAACGGGTCGACGGCCTAGCAAGGCTCTGGCATCGTCGCGGCCTTCGGGGAACGCACTTGACCATTCAATTCTCGGACATTCTGGTCCACCGGCCGACGGCGGAGAGCCTCGCCGAAGCCTATCGCGCCATCGGCGCGGCGCTCGACCGGGAAGCGACTCCGGCGCAGGCGCTCGCCGAGTGGGACCGGCTGCGGCGCGAGGCCGAGACCTGGCAGGCGATGGTGCGGCTGCGTTTCGAGCAGGACACGGCCGACCCCGAGGCCAAGGCGGATCGCGACTACGCCGACCAGATCGCGCCCGATATGACGCGGCTCGAGGTCGAGGTGAAGAAGCGGCTTCTGGCCGCCGCCGACCGGGAGCGGATCGCGGCGCTGGTCGGCGAGCATGCGCTGCGGCTCTGGGCGACCGATGTCACGACCTTCGAGCCGGCGATCGCCGGCGATCTCGAACGCGAGGCGAACCTCGCCGCCCGCTATACCGAGCTGCTGGCCTCGGCCCGCATCGGGTTCGACGGCACGATCGTCAACCTGACCGGGCTCGGTCCCTTCGCGCATTCGATCGATCGCGGCACACGGCACCGGGCCGAGGCAAGCTTCTGGGATTTCTTCGCGGCGCACGGCGACGAGCTCGATGCGCTCTATGACGAACTGGTCCGGCTGCGCCATTCCATGGCCCGGAAGCTGGGCTTCGCGACCTACACGCCGCTCGGCTACCGGCGCATGCGGCGGGTCGATTACGGGCCCGACGAGGTCGCGACATATCGCGACCAGATCGTGGCCCATGTCGTGCCATTGGTCGGCCGGCTGCTGGAGGCGCGCCGGCGGCGCCTCGGCTACGATCGGCTGCGCTACTGGGACGAGACGCTCGATGATCCCGCCGGCAATCCCGGGCCGGCGGGCGACCACGATTTCCTGCTGGCCCAGGCCGAGCTTCTGTTCGAGCGGATCGACGCGCGGCTCGCCGGCTTCTACCGGACTATGCGCGACGGCGGCTTCCTCGACCTCAAGAACCGCCCCGCCAAGGCGGGTGGGGGGTTCTGCACCTCGTTCCCCGCCGCGGGCTTCCCCTTCATCTTCGCCAATTTTAACGGTACCGACCACGACGTGACCGTCTTTACCCACGAGATGGGCCACGCCTTCCAGAACTGGCGAAGCCGCGATCTCTCCCCGATCGACTATCTGTGGCCGACCAGCGAGGCGGCCGAGATCGATTCGATGGGTCTGGAGTTCCTGTCGCACCCGCAGATCGGATTCCTGGTCGGCGAGGCGGCGGCGGAGCGGTTCCGCCGGGTCCATCTCATCAGCTCGCTGCGCTTCCTGCCCTACGGCGCCTGCGTCGACCATTTCCAGCATGAGGTCTACGCCAGGCCCGAGGCGACGCCGGCGGAGCGCCACGCGATCTGGCAGGCGCTGGAACGCCGCTACCTGCCGTGGCGCGACTACGGCGATCTCGGCTACCCCGGCAAGGGCGGGCTGTGGCAGGCCAAGCTGCACATCTACCAGATGCCATTCTACTACATCGACTACACGCTGGCGCTGTGCTGCGCGATGCAGCTCTGGGTGCGCTCGCTCACCGATTACCGAGGGGCGCTCGAGACCTATGTCGAGCTGTGCGGGCGCGGCGGCTCGGCGCCGTTCGGCGAGCTGGTGCGTTCCGCCGGGCTGGTCTCGCCGTTCCAGCCCGGTGCGCTCGCCGCCGTTGTCGCCATGGCCGAGGAGAGGCTCGCAGCATGAGGTTCGGTCCCGTCGTCCTTCTGGGTGCCTTGTTCCTTGCCGCGTCGGGTGCGCGGGCCGCGGATGTGGCCGCGGTCGACCGCTCGATCGACCCCTGCGACAACTTCTACCAGTTCGCCTGCAAGCCCTGGATCGCCGCGAATCCGCTGCCGGCCGACCAGTCGCGCTGGACCCGCTTCGATGCGCTGTCGATCCGCGTCCGCGATCAGCTGCACGGGCTGCTGGAGGATGCGGTGGCGCATCCCGCGCCGGACTCGGCCAAGGTGGCGGATTACTACGCGTCCTGCATGGACGAGGCCGGCATCGAGAAGGCGGACAGCATACCGCTCAAGGATGAGTTCGACCGGATCGCGGCGCTGCAGGACAAGAACGGGCTGCCGGCGCTGGCGGCCGGGCTTCAGGAGATCGGGGTCGAGGCGCTGTTCGACTTCAGCTCGGGGCCGGACGACCACGATCCCGATCGCGACATCGCCATCCTGTCGGCCGGCGGGCTGGGTCTCCCCGACCGCGACTACTATGTGAAGGACGACGCGAAGTCGGTCGAGCTGCGGAACAAGTATCGTGCCCATGTCGCCAAGATGCTGACGCTGCTCGGGGACGCGCCGCCCACGGCCGACAACGAGGCGCAGGCGATCCTGGATTTCGAGACCGAGCTGGCGAAGCACTCGCTCACTCGCGTCCAGCGGCGCGATCCCAAGGCGGTCTATCATCCGCTGACCAGGACGGCGCTCGCCGAGGCCGCGCCGGGCTTCGCCTGGACCGACTATTTCGCCAAGGCCGGCACGCCGCCCTTCGACATGCTGAACGTCGCCGAGCCGGCCTTCGCGACCGAGGTTGCCGCTCTGGTGACGGCGACCCCGCTCGACACGATCAAGACCTATCTGCGCTGGCAACTCGTGCACCGGTCGGCGCCCTTTTTGCCGGCCGCCTTCGTCAACGAGGATTTCGCCTTCTTCGGCCGCACGCTGCAGGGGAAGGAGCAGATCGAGCCGCGCTGGCGGCGCTGCGTCGTCGCGACCGATGCCGCGCTCGGCGAGGCCTTGGGCAAGCTCTATGTCGCCAGGTACTTCCCCGACTCCTCGCGCGAACAAGTGAAGCATCTGATCGGCGATGTGCGCGCCGCCTACAGCAAGGACATCAGCGCGCTGCCCTGGATGGGTGCCGAGACCAGGAAGCGGGCGCTGCAGAAGCTCGACGCGATCGTCGAGAAAATCGGCCATCCCGACAAATGGCGCGACTACTCCTCACTGGAGATCGTGCGCGGGGCGCCGCTCGCCAACGATTTCCGCGCCGCCGCCTTCGAGACAAGGCGCGAGCTCGCCAAGATCGGCAAGCCGGCGGACCGGCTGGAGTGGCACATGACGCCGCCGACGGTGAACGCCTATTACAGCCCCAAGGAGAACAACATCAATTTCCCGGCCGGCATCCTGCAGCTGCCGTTCTTCGACCCGACGCGCGACGAGGCGGCAAATCTCGGCGGGCTCGGCGCCGTCGCCGGCCACGAGATGACCCACGGGTTCGACGACCACGGCCGCCAGTTCGCCGCCAACGGCGCGCTTTCGGATTGGTGGACGGAGGACGACGCCAACAAGTTCAAGGACCGCGCCCACTGCATCGTCGACCAGTACTCGGCGATCACCGCGATCGACGAGGTTCACGTCAACGGCGAGCTGACCTTGGGCGAGAACACCGCCGACAATGGCGGGCTCCGGCTCGCCCTGATGGCGCTGGCGGCGCGCGGGCTCGACAAGCAGGTGGTCGACGGCTTCGACGGACGGCAGCGCTTCTTCATCGCCTTCGCCCAGCTGTGGTGCGGCTCGATCCGACCCGAGGGGGCACGGCTGCGCGCCCAGACCGACCCGCATTCGCCCGCCTTCGCGCGGGTGAACGCGACCGTCTCGAACATGCCGGAATTCGCCGAGGCCTTTCACTGCAAGGCGGGTGCGAAGATGATCCACACGCCGGCCTGCCGGGTGTGGTGAGAGGGCTCTCTGCCCGTTCACCCCTGGCGACGGAAATGCCGCTCGAGGCCGGCCCAGCAGTCGACGTAGTCGTGCTGGAGCGAGGGCAGCTCCGCCGCATAGCGTGTCACATGCTGCCGCAGCCGCGTCTCGAACATGAAGGCGAGCGTGCCGCCGAGCTTGACCGGCTTGAGCTCGGCCCGGCTCGCCTGCTCGAAGGCCTGCGCGTCCGGCCCGTGCGGCAGCATCGAGTTGTGCAGGCTGAAGCCGCCGGGCACGAAGCCCTCGGGCTTGGCGTCGTAGACGCCGTAGATCAGCCCCATGAACTCGCTCATGATGTTGCGGTGATACCAGGGCGGCCGGAACGTATCCTCGGCCACCAGCCAGCGCTCGGGGAAGATCACGAAATCGATATTGGCGATGCCCGGCGCGCCCGAGCCCGAGGTCAGCACGGTGAAGATCGACGGGTCGGGATGGTCGAACAGGATGGCGCCCACCGGCGAGAAGCGCCGGAGATCGTATTTGTAGGGCGCGTAGTTGCCGTGCCAGGCCACGACGTCGAGCGGCGACTGGCCGATTTCGGCCTGGTAGAGCCGTCCGGCCCATTTCATCGTCAGGAGCGAGGGCGTGTCGTCGTCCTCGTAGGCTGCCGCCGGCGTCAGGAAGTCGCGCGGATTGGCCAGGCAGTTGGCGCCGATCGGCCCGCGCTCCGGCAGGGTCAGCGGGCTGCCGTAATTCTCGCAGACATAGGCGCGTGCCGGCCCGTCGACGAGATCGACCGCGAAGACGACGCCGCGCGGGATGACGCAGATTTCGCCGGGGCCGATCTCGATGATCCCGAACTCGGTGCGGAACCTGAGCCGGTTCTCCTGGGCCACGACCAGCAGCTCGCCGTCGGCGTCGGAGAAGAACTCGTGCGCCATCGAACGCGTGACCAGCAGGATATGCGCGGCCATGCCCGTCTGCTCGCCGTCGCCGGCCGCCGTGATCGTGCGGAGGCCGGTGGTGAATGTGAGCGCCTCGTCAGGGATCGCGGCCGGCCCCCAACGGCGCTGGCCGATCGGCAGCCCGCTTTCGGCAGGATCGACCGGCGCCGTTCGCAGCAGGCCGGCGGGCACCTCGCGGAAGCGGCCGCCATGCCGGACGCTCGGCCGGATGCGGTACAGCCAGGAGCGCTGGTTGTCGGCCCGGGGCGCTGTGAAGGCCGTGCCCGAGAGCTGCTCGGCATAAAGCCCATGCGCGGCCCGTTGCGGCGAGTTGGCGCCGATCGGCAGCGCGCCGGCCAGCGCCTCGGTCTCGAAGCTGTTCCCAAAGCCGCTCATGTAGTGCAGCGGTTCCGGCATGCGATCCGCGGTCATCCTTACCTCCCCGGAAGCGATGATCCGGGAGTGTAGCAGAGTTTGACGCAGGCCGACCCCGCGCCTTCGGGTAGTGCAACTGCGTGTAGAGAATTGACGGCCTGATTCACGCCCGCCATTATCGGTCCCGTCGGGTCCCAACCTTGCAGGTGCCGCGATGAGACCATCACGCTCGACGTTAAAGACTCTCGCGATGCTGCTGCCCCTTGGGGCGCTCGGCGTCTCCGCCGCTCTCGCGGCCGCCCCGGCGAGCGTCGCGGGCGCCGCCGGCGATACGAAGCCGCCGGTCGGCGAGCGGCTCGCGGCGATCCGGCAGGCGGTATCGCAGGTGACGGCCGAGGAAGGCCGCGTGACCCCGGAAAACCCAAGCATTCTGAAAGCGTGGTGGGGCAACTGGCACCCCGGCTTCTGGGGCAATGGCGGCTGGCGCAACTGGTGGCATCCCGGCTGGCACAACTGGCACAACGGCTGGCGCAATGGCTGGGGCAACGGCGGTTGGCATAACTGGCCGAATTTCTGGCACAACTGGTGACGCCCGAGGGACGCTGGCCGATCCGGCTATGGCGCGCCACCCCAAGCCAGCGCAACCGGTAATAGAGACGGTCGTCGTTCAGCCGACGCCCTTCTGCAATATCGAGTGCACTTACTGTTATCTGCCGAATCGCCGGGACCGCTCGGTCATGTCGGCCGAGACGCTTCGCGCGGCATTCGAGAGGATATTCAGCTCCGGCTGGACCGCGGGCGGGCTGACGGTCATCTGGCACGCTGGCGAGCCGCTGGTGCCGCCCGTGTCCTACTATCGCGAGGCCTTCGATCTCATCGAGACGCTGCGCCCGCCGGAGCTTCTCCTGCACCATTCGCTCCAGACCAACGGCATGCTCCTCACCGAGGAATGGTGCGAGTTCCTCAAGGAGCGCGATGTCGGGATCGGCGTCAGCATCGACGGGCCGAGGCACCTGCACGACGCGCATCGCCTGACCCGCGGCGGCCGCGGCACGTTCGACCGTACGCTGGCAGGAATCCGCCTGCTCCGGCGCCATGGCGTGCCGTTCCACGTCATCACCGTGCTGTCCAAGCACAGTCTCGATGATCCGCAGTCGTTGTTCGATTTCTACGTCGCCGAGTCGATCGACCAGGTCTGCTTCAACGTCGAGGAATCGGAAGGCAATCACCGCTCCGAGCTGTTCGGCCTCTCGGACCTGAGGATCAGGTTCGCGGCCTTCCTCGACCGGTTCTGGAGGCTGGCGCGGACCAGCGGCCGCTTCCGCCTCATCCGCGAGATCGATTCCATGCTGCCGCGCATCCTGCGCCCCGACGAGGTGCCGATGGGCAACGAGCAGGTCCTGCCGTTCGGGATGGTGAATATCGCCTGCAACGGTGACGTCTCCAGCTTCTCGCCCGAGCTGCTCGGCCTGAAGAGCGGCCGGCACGCCGATTTCATCGTTGGGAATGTCCATCACCAATCCCTGGCCGAGATGCTGGCCAGCCCGGCGATGCGCTCGATGGCGGCAGAAATCGCCGAAGGCGTCGAGGCGTGCCGCGCGGCCTGCGAGTATTTCGCGGTCTGCGGCGGCGGCGCGCCGGTGAACAAACTCACCGAGAACGGCAGCTTCGCCACCACCCGCACCCGGTTCTGCGAGCTGACCCAGATGGTCCCCACCGATCTCATTCTCGATGCGCTCGAGCGGATCGAGCTGGAGGAGAATCCCAGTCTTGTGCCGGGGCCGAAGCTCGAGCCCCTCGTGCTGTCGTCGATCTAGACCTTGGAGGTAACGATGTCGCAGCTCAGCCGATTCCCGGCCGCTCTGGTCCCGGCGCTGATGGGCCTCCTGATCGCCGGCGCCGCCGTGGCGCAGCCGGCACCCGAACAACAGGGCCGGGAAGGGCCGCCGGGCGAAGCCGGCCAGCCCCCCGGCGCGGAGGGCGCCTCGCCGGGAGCCAGCGAAGAGGCCTTGACCGCCGAGCACTTCCCCGTGTTCACGGTGACCAGTATCGAGGTGGTCCGCAGCGCGCACTCGCCGGTTCTCGACGTCGTGATCGCGCGCGGCATGGTGAGCTCCGAGGGCTGGTCGTCGGGCACGCTGGTGCCGCTGACACACGGCTCGCCGATCGACGGCGTGCTCGATCTGGTCTTCGTCGGCGAGGCACCCTCCGAATCGGCGGCGCCGACCAGCTTCGCGCCGTTCCAGGCTGTGCTTCCGATCTCTCCCGACCATCCGTTCAAGGCGGTCCGGGTGCGTAGCGCGACCAACACGCTGACGCTCAAGCAGCTGCCCGGCTATGTCGAGGCCAAGGTGCCGAGCGAGGCCTGCAACAAATGCGTCGGCAAGCACTTCGTCGCCAAGGGAAAGAGCGCGCCGAGCGGCACGCAGGAGGTCGAGATCGTCCATGAGGAGGATCTGCCGGCGAATGTCCGGGTGGTCGCGCCGGGCGACGGGATCGGCGACATGCGGACCAATCCCAATCGCCTCACCATCGTAATCAGCGAGGACGGACGAATCGTCGACGCCGTGTGGGAGTAGGGGGCACCGGCGTCAGGGCGGGACTGAGGCGTCGATCGCCTCACGCGCGCGGAGGCGATCCGCTTCGCCCAGGCGCTCGTTCATGAGCGCCGCCAGCGCTTCGGCCGTGAGGCCGTAAGTGTCGGGCAGGGCCGCTTGGCAGCCGGCGATGGCCACGTTCAGCTTGGCTAGACCCGGCGGTGGTGCCGCGCCCGGTACGAGGTCATAGCCGACCATCTTGCGGCCGGCCACGTCGGCGACGCCGAAGCCGGCGACGTCGTGCCAGGCCACGAAATGATCGCGGAACAGCGAGCGCGCCGTGAAGCCCGCGGGCTCCAGGCGCAGGAAGGACGCGCCCGGCAGCAGCTGCACGACGGCGATGACGGAACCGATCCCGAACACGACCGCGCAGAAGACGAGGCCGGGCCCGCCGTCCGTCGCCGCCCCGACGATCCCGATCGCCAGGAACCCGAGGCAGACCAGCAGGATGAGGCTCCATTTGAGCCGGCGTGGGCGAAGGATGATGGACTCGGACGACATTACCCGGTCGGGTCCCCGCGCGACCTCAGGTTACCGCCGTGCGAGATGGAGCAGCTCGATATCGCATTCGAGATTCAGGACGGCGGGATAGATCACGTTGCCCGACTCAGGATCGACCGCAAAGCCCTCGTCGCCGTCGTAACTGGGCACCCGCGTCATCACGCGGGGCGGGCCGCCCTCGATCTTCTGGGCGAGAATCCGCGTGTCGGGGCCGAAGGCGCCCTCGACATAGGCGATCTCGTCGCCGGCGATGGCCCATCGCAGCGGATGGTCCGGCTCGGGCCTCGGCGTGATTTTCCGGGGCGAGCCGTCGATCCGCCAGACTCCGGGCTGGTCGTCGCGAACCCCGTAGAGCGCGTCGCCGCGGCTGCGGACATAGAGCCAGCCTGTCTCCGACATGGGTTGCGGCGTGTCCGGCCGAGCGAGTTCGACGCGCCACAGACGCCAGCCGCTGGCGTCGCGGCCGGGAAAGACCAGCGCCGTTCCATCGGCGCTCCAGGCCGGCGTCCGGATCGAGAGCCCGTTGAATGGAATCACCGCTGCGTCGGCACCCGCGGCCGTGACCACCTTGATCCCTGGGGCGCCGGCGACGGGCGCGACGAATGCGATGCGCGAGCCGTCCGGCGACCACCGCGGCTCGCTCTCCCACGTCTCCTTCCGGCCCAGCCCGATCAGCTCGTGCACCTGGCCGTTCTTCAAGAGCCAAATCCCGACCCCGCCCGGACGCTCGGAGATCGTGGCGATCGTCCCGTCCGGTGCGATGTCCGGCGCTCCATCCCATCCCCGCTCCGGCGCCAGCGGTACTGGAGCGCCGTCCGGCGTGGCGGGCACCCGCATCAGCGTGGAGCTGGAATTCGTGATTTCGACCGCGAGAAGCCCGTGCGGCCCAGCCGACAGGCGCAACATCGGCTGCGGGCCCGACAGAATACGGTCCGGCTCGTGCCCGTCGATGGGCCAGGCCAGAAGGGCGAAGTCGCTGTTCCCGTGCTTGTCCACGAATATGGTCTTCGAATCCTCGGACCATGCCGCTTCCCAGGTATCGTTCCGCGAATAGAGAACTTGCTCGGCACCGGTCCGAAGGTCGAGGACGATCCGGTGTTGCACGGAATCGCTGATCTCGCGCAGGAAGGTGAGCCAATGGCCGTCCGGAGAGACGGCGGGCTCATCCTCATCCAGACTGCCATCGGGAGGTTTGGTCACGGG
The DNA here is from genome assembly GCA_035308865.1 of Allostellaceae bacterium. Lineage (GTDB taxonomy): Bacteria > Pseudomonadota > Alphaproteobacteria > ATCC43930 > CGMCC-115725 > DATGFU01. Next base: position 17,057 of record DATGFU010000426.1, read on the forward strand.
GGTTGAGCGGCCGGTCGCCAAGTCGAAGCGCATGATGCGCTCGGGGCTCCGCAAATCGGCACGATCGAGAAGATAGAGCTCCCTGCCCGACGGTGACCACACCACGTGCGATCGTTCATCGGTGCGGCACGATCCGAGCTCACGGGCCGGCCCGGCGGGGACGCCGGTGATCATCAGCCGGCATGGCCGGCCCTCCTTGTAGTTCACATAGGCGATCTGGCTGCCGTCGGGCGACCAGGTCGGAGAGCCGTCGTCGTCATCGCCCTCGGTCAGGCGCAACGGCGCGCCGTTGCCGGCGATGTGCTCGAGGTAGATCTTGCGGGTACGAAAGTCCTTTCCCGCTGACCACGCGATCAAGTCGCCGTTCGGCGAGATCGCCGGATTACGATTTATCAGCGAGGAGGATATCGGCACCTCCGTCCGCACAACCGACCATCGCGGGGTCGACGGCGAAGGCAGCGCCCAGACGCCGATGCCGATCACCGCGCCAGCGGCGAGCAGCGCGGTCAGGACCTTGCCCAGCGGCCGCCGACGACCCGCTTGGTGCACCGGCAGGGGGGCAGGCACGGCTGCCGAGGCCGGCGGCTGTGCTTCGGGAATCTCCTCGGTGACGCTCGCCACGACCGGCTCCGACCGGAGCACGGTCAGCCGGTAGCCTACCCGCGGCACCGCATCGATCCTGAAGGCAGGCTCGCCTGCCAGCCCGGCAAGCGCCCGCACCTTGGCGACGGAGGTGTTGATGGCATCGTCGCCGACGATCCGGCCGCCCCAGCAGAGCTCGACGAGATCGTCGCGGGACACGACGTTGCCGCGCACGCGGGCCAGCACCACCAGGACCTGCATCACGCGCGGCTCGATGGTCTTCCGAGTCTCGCCAGCCTGCACCTCGAGCGCCGACGGACGCACCGAAAGGGGGCCGATCGTGAAATCGGATTCGTCGGCCAACCTGATCGGCTCGGCAACCTTTAGTATTCGCTGCGCGTAGTTCATCCCGGACTCACCCGATCCGTCGGCAAACCGTCAGCATTTCGTCAGCCCGCCGCCCTTTCGCCGCTTGGACGGCGCGGCTTCCATCCATGCGCGAGCCGACACAGGCCGCATCGGGTGCGCTGGGGCGAAATCCTCTCGCAGCCATCCCTGTCGTGCCTGCCGGTTTCCACCCCGCAGCCTACCACGACAGAGGATGGTGCTCCGCAAGGAATTGCGAGGGTGGTCTTGCCCCGTTCACCTCTTGCGCGAAGCCGCTCGCCGGACGGCGCCGATGGTCGGTGCCACACAAGACAGGGGAGCACAGATATGAACCGTTTTGCCATTTCGGCCGCTGCCGCGGCCATCACACTCGCCGCCAGCGGCGTCACCGCTCACGCCAGCTGCTTCAGCACGGAGCAGGCCGCCTCGCCGGTCACGCCCAAGCTTCTCCTGCCGACACCGAGGGTCGCCACGGCGGATCCCAAGCGGACCTACAGCCCGCACGAGATCGTCGGATTCTGGCACACCACCTACACTGTCGGCGGCTCGGTGTTTAACGAGTCGTTCCAGCAGTGGCACAGCGACGGGACCGAATTCGAGTTCGCCGACATCCCGCCGAACGGCGGCGATATCTGCATGGGCGCCTGGTCGCGGGGGCCCGGCGGCGTCGTCAACGTCTACCACACGGCCTGGACCTTCGACTCGACGACCGGCGCCGTGAACGGAACCATGGTCCTGACCGGGTCCTACACCGTCAGCAAGCACGGCACGGCCTTCAGCGGGCCGTTCGAGATCAAGCTCCTGGACACCGACGGGAACACGCTCGTGGACCTGTCCGGCACGGCGTCGTCGGAGCGCATTCCGGCGCCCTGACCGGCCCGAGGCCGGCGCGCGCGCAGCCGCGGGGGGGCGAGCGCGTTTGCCGTCGCTCATGGCACCTGATCAGCTTAACGGGATAAGGTCGGTCCCTACGGTGGTGGAGCCGCGGGGAATCGAACCCCGGACCTCGACATTGCGAACGTCGCGCTCTACCAACTGAGCTACGACCCCAGCCTCACCGTCGGAGGGCGCCTGATATGCGGCCGTCGCCCGCGCCTGTCAAGCACGGCGGGCGCGATCCGTCCCTCTCGTCTTGCCTCCGCCGTGCGCCGACGATAGGGTCCGCGGCCGACGAGCAGAGGCCGGTTCATGCATGCGCTGATCTACACGACCCTCAAGATCCTGGACCTCTATTGGTGGGTGGTTGTTCTCGCGGTGATCGCCAGCTGGCTGGTCAATTACGGCGTCATCAACCGTTTCAACCGTTTCGCCATGATGGTGGTGGATTTCCTGTTCCGGCTGACCGAGCCGGCGCTGCGGCCGATCCGCCGTGTCATTCCTTCCATCGGCGGTATCGACATCTCGCCGCTGATCCTGCTTCTGATCATCTACTTCCTTCAGGTTCTGATCGCCGATGACCTCGCTCCCCTCCTCCTCTTCCCGCGTTATTGACGGCAAGGCCTTCGCCCAGGGGCTGCGCGACCGGATCCGCGACGCCGCTTCCGGGCTGAAGGCGCGGCACGGGCTGGTGCCCGGCCTCGCGGTCGTGCTGGTCGGCGCCGACCCGGCCAGCCAGGTCTATGTCCGCTCCAAGACGCGGGCGACGCTCGAGGCGGGATTCCACTCGGTCGAGCACAAGCCGCCGGCCGAGACGACCCAGGCCGATCTCCTGGGCCTGATCGACCGGCTCAACCGCGATCCGGCGGTGCACGGGATTCTCTGCCAGCTGCCGCTGCCCAAGGGGCTCGATTCGGC
>DATGFU010000427.1:0-3681 GCA_035308865.1 Allostellaceae bacterium
GGCGCCAGGCCGAGTTCGTCCAGCAGTTTGCCCGTCGGCCCCTTTACCGCCCTGCCGCCCACCAGCGGCGATACGGCGACGACCGGCGCCGGGCTCGCCGCCAGTCTCGCGCGAAGCCCCGGCACGGCGAGGATCGGATCAACACTGAGGAACGGGTTGGACGGCGCGATCAGGATGGCGCGCGTCTTCGGATCGGCGATCGCCTCCACGACGCCCGGTGCCGGCACCGCGGCGTCGACCCCCACGAAGCGGACCGCCGAAACGCGCGGTGCACAACGTCTGGCGACGAAATACTCCTGAAACGCCAAGATGCCTTGATCCGTCTCGACAATGGTCTCGACCGGATCGTCGCTCATCGGCAGCACGGCGGCGGCGATGCCCCAGCTTTTGGCGAAACCTGCGACGATGGTCGAGAGCCGCTCGCCACGCGCCAGCGCGGCCGTCCGCAGCACGTGAAGCGCCAGGTCGCCGTCGCCCAGCGCGAACCATTCCGCCCCACCCAGCGAGCGCAGCGCCGCCATGAAATTCCAGCTCTCGCCCTCGCGGCCCCAGCCCTGCACGGCATTGGCCTTGCCCGAGAGCGTGTAGAGCAGCGTGTCGATATCCGGCGAGACGCGCAGGCCGAGATGGGTGAAGTCGTCGCCCGTGTTCACGATCGCCGTGACGCTCTCCGCCGGGACGGTGTTGACCAGCCCGAGGACGAGCTTGGCCCCGCCGATGCCGCCGGTGAGGACGACGACCCTCCCGCTCACCGGAAAAGATCCTCCGCCAGCGGCCGGATCAGCGACGAGGCCGGCGCTGCCGGCGCGGTCCACCGCAGGCCGCGGATCAGCACCGCGGGCACGCCCTCGGCCCCCTCGCCCATTGCGAGCCCGGCGGCGCTCGCCACCATGTCGCCCAGCGCAACTTGCGTGACCTCGAGCGGCCGCCCGTCGCGATCGGGCTCGCCGCGCCGGTCGACCAGGGCCGGCATGCCGCTCGCGCCGACCGCGACATTGACCACGCCGAGCCGCCAGGGCCGGCCGAAGCTGTCGGCGATCACGACCGCAGGCGGATCGGACCAGCGGGCGGCGAAGGCGGCGTGCAGCTCACCCGCCGACCGGTCGGAATCGAGCGGCAGCAGCAGGACGCGGTCCGCGTCGGCCGCGCCGAGGTTCGACCGGTCGATCCCGGCATTCGCCATGACGTGGCCGCTGCGGTGCCGGGTGATCAGGACATTGGGCGCGGTCCGCACCACCTCGGTCGATTCCCGCAGCACCAGCTCGACGAAGCGCGGATCCTTTCGCACCGTCGTTGCGATCTCAAGCGCCCGCTGACCGGGCTCGATGGTTGCCAGATCGACGAAGCGGCCCTCCGCCTTGGAGACGATCTTCTGGGTCACCACCAGCACGTCGCCCGGCGCCGGCGATGCCACGGCCGCGGCAATGGCATCGGCGAGCACGGCGGTGAGGTCGCATCCCGGCCCGACCTCGCCGATGGAGACCAGGGGATGGAGTTCGATCATATCAGGTACCGGACCTCAGCGAGGGGGTCGATCAGCATCCCTGTGACCCTCAGGCCCGCGCCGTCAACCTGATAGTGCTCGTTCCTGAAGATCAGCAGCCGTAACAGCGCCACCCCCGATCAGCCCGCCCCGGTCTCGGTGATCGAGGGCTTCAGCCGGCGCAGCCGGGCAAACTCGGCCACCTGCCGTCCGACCAGGTCGAGCTGCTTCGCCGCGCCCGGATCTGTGCACTTGCCATCCTGAAAGATGCCGCCGGAGCTGTTGATCGTGGCGCCGAGCGGCGTCGGCCAGCCGCGAAGCGCGTGGACGATCGACCGGAGCGTCGCGAGCGTGCTGCCGGTCGCCTGCCAGCCATAGGCCGTCGCGATCAGTCCGACCGGCACGCCGTCCAGGTAGACGCGCGAGTCTTTGGCAGTCTCCTCGATGTAGTCGATGGCGTTCTTGACCAGGCCGGAGACCGAGCCGTGATAGCCGGGGCTGGACAGGATCACGCCGTCGGCCGCCCGCAACGCGGCGACGAGGGCCAGCACCTCGGGCGCCTCCCGCGCTTCCCGCGTCCCGTAATGCGGCAGCCGGACGAGGAACTGCCCGTCGAAGAGTCGGGTCCGCGCGCCATCCGCTGCGGCAGCGGCGAGCGCCAGGGCCAGCGCGCGCTCGGTCGAGGAGCCGGGATTGGTCGTGCCGCCGATCCCGACGATGAAGGGCTGCTCCAGCCGCGTCTCGGTCATGGTCATCACCCCCGTCCGCCGCGGCGCAGGTAGTCTGCCTCCAGCGCGGCCGATAGTTCGCCGATAGGGATCTCCGGGCCGTCCCCGAAGCATGCCGTCGCCCGGTCGAGCGCAATCTCCACCGTCACACCCGGCACGTCGCCGGGGTAGCGGCGGAGCGCAATCGTCAGATGCCCGGCCGGCGACCAGTCGATCCGGTCGGCGCTCCAGGCCCACCCGCCGAGCTCGCCCAGCAGCCGCTCGTCCGGAAACGTGAACAATGCCACGCTGTCGATCCAATGCGACATCCGCATCTCGTTGGATGCGATGACGAGCGCGTAGCGCCCGTCGGGCGAGCGCTCGGCCTTGACGTAGGGATTTGCCGCTCCCGAGAGCAGATCGGCGATGGAGGACTGGGGCATGGCTTCGCTCGTCGCGGCGGCTGGCGCATCACTATACGTGGAGATACGTCGCCAATGCGGCGCTTTCCGGATCGACGAGCCATGCGTCCCTATGACAGCGCGGCGAGGTCCGCCCGCAGCAGATCAGAATCCTCGCGAGGCAGCAGGCGCTCGACCGCCGCGTGAGTCTCGCGCCACACCGGCACCGCCGCCATCAGAATCTCGCGTCCCGCCGGCGTCAGGCTCAGCCGGCGGCCTCGGTGGTCAGACTCGTCGACCGATACATCGACCAAGCCTCGGCGCTCCAGCGGCTTCAGATTGGCCGTCAGCGTCGTACGGTCCATCGCCAGCAGCGACGCCACGTTGGCCATATTCGGCGCCTCCGGCCGGTTCAGCGACATCAGCAGCGAGAATTGGCCGTTGGTCAGGCCGAGCGGCCGCAACGCTGCATCGAATTGCCGCGCCAATGTCCGTGCCGCGCGCTGCACATGCAGGCAGAGGCAGCAATCGCGCACCTCGTGCGTGACCTCGAGCGACACGGCCGCGCTTTTTGACATGACCTGATAGTGTTGATATCAACCTGAAGAATCAAGGGCGGATGCGCGAATGCCGACGGTCTCGTTCACCTCTGTGCTGCGGCGGTTCCTGGCGGCGCCGGCCTGCGAGGTGAAGGCGACGACGGTCGGCGAGGCGCTGACGGCCGTCTTCGCGGGCAATCCGGCGCTGCGCGGCTACGTCCTGGACGACCAGGGCGCGGTGCGCGTCCATGTCGCCGTCTATGTCAACGGCTGGCCGATCCGCGACCGCGTGCGCCTGGGCGATCCGGTCCAGCCGGGCGACGACATTCGAGTGATCCAGGCGCTGTCGGGCGGCTGAGGGAGGGGAAGATGGCGGAACGTCTTTACGTCGGCACGCGCAAGGGCCTTTTCGAGCTGGCGCGCCGTAACGGCTCCTGGGACATCGTCGGGACGAGATTCCTCGGCGACCCGGTGAGCGCGCTCCTGCCCGAGCGGGACGGCGGCCTCTTCGCGGCGCTCGATCTCGGCCATTTCGGCGCCAAGCTGTGGCG
>DATGFU010000428.1:0-13741 GCA_035308865.1 Allostellaceae bacterium
CGCCATTTTGCGGGCATTCCCGTGACCGGAGGAGCGTCCGATGCTCATACGGAACCTCAGTCTCGCCGCCGGGCTCGCCGCATTTGTGCTGGCGGCCGGACCCGCCCTCGCCCAGAGCCGGATGCAGGGCTCGGGCATGCAGGACCAGACCCAGATGCAGAACCAGCTGCAGCAGCAGGAGCTGCAACAGCGGACCCAGCCGCAATCGCAGATCCCGCCGCAGAAGCTCGATGCCGCGGCGTCGGTCGTCAAGGACGTGAACGATCTGCAGCGCAGCTACCAGCCCAGGATCGATGCCGCCGCCTCGCCCGCCGACAAGCAGAAGGTCGTCGGCGAGGAGGAGCAGGCGGCCGAGAAGGCGGTGACCGATCGCGGCCTCACCGTCGACGAGTTCAAGCAGATCATGCAGGTCGCGAAGAACGATCCGAACATCCGCAACGAAATCACCCGCCGCATGCAACCGGAAGGGCAGCAATAGCCCGACCCCCCGGCTGAACCGGCCCTGACCCAAGGAGCACGTACCATGTCGATGAAGTTGCAACTCTGCGGTCCGGCCAGCGCCCTGGCGCTGGCCCTCGCCATTTCCGCTTCGCCGGCGCAAGCCGCATCCTCGCAGCAGAACCTGGTCGACAAGGCCGTCACCACGATCAACGACCTGCGGCACGACAACGAATTCGGCAATGCCAAGGATCTCATGCACCGCGCTCGTGCGGTGATGGTCGTCCCGGGCCTGGTCAAGGCCGGGTTCTTCCTCGGCGGCGAGGGCGGCGACGCGGTTCTCATGACCCGCACCGTCGGCGGCGGCTGGAGCGATCCCGCCTTCTACACGCTCGCCTCGGCCTCGTTCGGCCTGCAGGCCGGTGTCGAGGAGGCCGAGGTCGTCATGTTCGTCATGTCCGACCGGGCGTTGCAGGCCTTCATGAACGACGAGTTCAAGATCGGCGCCCAGGGCGGTCTGGCGATCGCGACGCTCGGCTCCGAAGCCGAGGCCGCAACGTCGAGCAACCTGAACGCCGACATCATCGTCTGGTCGTCGGCGAGCGGCGCCTATGCCGGCGTGACGCTGAACGGCTCGATCATCAAGCCGCAGGACAGCAACAACGCGGCCTATTACGGCCATCCGGTGCGGCCGGCGGACATCGTGGTGCGCGACAGCGTCCACAATCCGAATGACGGCAGCCTGCGCCAGGCCCTGGCCGAGGCCCCGTAGGCACCTCACCGCCCTGTCCGGGTTCGGCGCAAGAACCGGGATGACTCGCCCCCGATCGCGGCCATGATGGCGCGTCGATCGGGTGGCGGAGGGCGTGATGGACGAGCACCTTGCAGCAAGTGCGCTCGACGGCGCGCGCATCGGCGCGGCGCTCGACTCGGAGGGTTGCGCGCTGAGCGGCCCGCTGCTGTCCCCGGCGGCGTGCCGGCGTCTCGCTGCCCTCTACGACGACGACACGCGCTTCCGCAGCCGAATCGTAATGGCACGTCACGGCTACGGAAGCGGCGAGTACAAGTATTTCGCCTATCCGCTGCCGGAGGTCGTCGCGGCGCTGCGCGAGGCGCTCTATCCGCCGCTCGCCATCATCGCCAACCGCTGGCGTGCGGCGCTCGGCGAGGCGGCCGACTATCCTGCCGACCACGCCGCCTATCTCGATCGTTGCCATGCCGCCGGCCAGACCCGCCCGACGCCGCTGCTGCTGCGCTACGGGCCGGGCGATTACAACTGCCTCCACCAGGACCTCTATGGCGAGCACGTGTTTCCGCTGCAGCTGACGATCCTGCTGTCGGCGCCGGACAGCGACTTCACCGGCGGCGAGTTCGTGCTGACCGAGCAGCGGCCCCGGCGCCAGTCGCGCGCCGAAGTGGTGCCGCTCGGCCAAGGCGAGGGCGTCATCTTCCCGGTGCGCCACCGCCCGGTCGAGGGCGCACGCGGCGCCTATCGTGCGACCATGCGGCACGGCGTGAGCCGGGTGCGGTCGGGGGAGAGATTCACGCTCGGCATCATCTTTCACGATGCGCGGTAAGCGACTGACCGTGATAGAGTGGCCACGGCCGGTGAGTATGCAGGGGATCTGCGATGCGCATCGGAACCGGCCGAAAGCTGCTGCTGTTGGGAATTCTGGCCGGAGCGTGGCTTACGCCCTGGCACGCCGCTCGGGCCTATACGTTCAAAACGATTCACGATTTCTGCTCCTGGACCGGCTGTCGGGACGGGCAGAATCCGGAATCCGGCCTGGTCATGGATGCGGCCGGCAAGCTCTACGGCACCACCGGCGGTGGCGGCGCGGCCGGCCATGGTGTTGCCTACAAGCTGACCCCCGACCCCGTCACCGGGCGCTGGACCGAGATGAAGCTCCACGATTTCTGCACCAAGAGCGGCTGCCCCGATGGAAGCGGCGTCTATGCCGGGCTGACACCCGACGACGCCGGCGGTTTCTACGGCATGACCCAGACCGGCGGCTCGGCCGCCAGCGGCGGGACGGCCTTCAGGCTCACGCCGGATCAGGGGGACCTCAAGTGGAGCGAGAAGGTACTTCACAGCTTCTGCGCCACCGGCACCTGCACGGACGGCTTCACGCCCTGGTCGGGCCTGACCACGGACACGGCCGGCAACCTCTACGGCACGACCTACGGCGGGGGCACGGCGGGAACCTCGACCACCGGCGGCACGGTCTTCCGCCTCGCGGCCGGCGCGTGGTCGCAGGAGGTGCTCTACAATTTCTGCTCGGCGAGCAAATGCCGCGACGGTCAGACGCCGCTGTCAGGAGTCTCGGTCGACGCCGGCGGCAACGTTTTCGGTTTCGCCACCGGCGGCGGCCGCGAGGGTGCGGGCACCGCCTTCGAGCTTACCTACGACCCCGGCACCGGAAGCTGGACACAGACGGTTATCCACGATTTCTGCATCCGCAACACCGGCGCGCACGCCTGCATGGATGGCGACTCCCCCAACAGCACGCCGGTCCTCGATGCGGCCGGCAATGTCTACGGGACGACCGTTGCCGGCGGCACAGGCGCAGTCCAGCTCCACGGCACTTCGGGCATTGTCTTCCGTCTGAGCCGCGATCCGGCTACCGGCGCCTGGACCACGCACGTCCTCCATAATTTCTGCAGCTGGAACGGCAGCAGTGCCTGCACCGACGGCGCCTTGCCCAACGCGATCGTGATGGATCCCTCCGGCACCCGGATGTTCGGCACGGCAGCCTGGGGCGGCACTGGTCTTCTGGTGGACGGTGAAGCAGCTGGCGGCGTCGTGTTCGAGCTCGCGTACGATCCCGCGACGGGCGCATGGGTGGAGCACGTGCTTCACAATTTCTGCCGGTTCAGCGGCTGCCCGGACGGCTACTATCCCGCGGGTGGGGTGATCATGGACACAGCAGGCAATCTCTACGGCACCGCCCTGCTTGGCGGTCACCATGGCGGTGGCAAGGTGTTCGAGCTGGTGAACGAGTAGAGCCGCTCCTCACCCCGCCAGCCGGTCGATCATCTCCTGGGTGATCAGACAGACGCCGTTCTCGGTGCGGCGGAAGCGTTGGGCGTCGAGCTGCGGATCCTCGCCCACCACCAGGCCCTCGGGGATGCGGACGCGGCTGTCGACCACCACGCGATCGAGCCGTGCCCCGCGGCCGATATCGACATAAGGCAGGATGATCGTGTTCTCCACCGTCGCGTAGGAGTTCACGCGAACGCCCGTGAACAGGAGCGCGTGCCGGAGCTTCGAGCCGGAGACCACGCAGCCGCCCGAGATCAGCGATGAGATCGCGTGACCGCGCCGCCGCTCCTCGTCATGGACGAACTTCGCCGGCGGCGTGATCTCGGCATAGGTCCAGATCGGCCAGTCGCGGTCGTAGAGGTCGAGCTCGGGCACCACGTCGGTGAGATCGATATTGGCCTGCCAGTAGGCATCGATCGTGCCCACATCGCGCCAGTACGACTCCGCCTCGTAGCGCGAGCGGACGCAGGAGCGGGCGAAGGAGTGGGCCACCGCCTTGCCGTTGCGGACGATGTAGGGGATGAGGTCGCGGCCGAAATCGCGCTGCGAATCGGGATCGGCCGCGTCGCGGCGAAGCTGGTCGAAGAGGAACCGTGCCTCGAAGACGTAGATGCCCATGCTGGCCAGCGCCATGTCGGGCTTGCCCGGCATGGCCGGGGGGTCCTTCGGCTTCTCGATGAAGGCCGTGATGCGATCCTCGGCATCGACCGCCATGACCCCGAACCCGGTCGCCTCCTCGCGCGGCACTTCGAGGCAGCCGACGGTGACGTCGGCGCCGCTCTCGACGTGCTGCTGCAGCATCGGCTCGTAGTCCTGCTTGTAGATGTGGTCGCCGGCCAGCACGATGATGTGGCGCGGCTCATAATCCTTGAGGATGTCGATGTTCTGGAACACGGCATCGGCCGTGCCCTGGTACCAGAGCGTCTCCGACACGCGCTGGCTCGCCGGCAGGATGTCGAAGCTCTCGTTGCGCTCGGGACGGAGGAAGTTCCAGCCGCGCTGGAGGTGCCGGATCAGGCTGTGGGCCTTGTACTGGGTCGCGACCGATATGCGGCGGATGCCGGAATTGACCGCGTTCGACAGCACGAAATCGATGATCCGGGACTTGCCGCCGAAATAGACCGCCGGCTTCGCCCGCCGGTCGGTCAGCTCCATCAGCCGGCTGCCGCGGCCGCCCGCCAGCACATAGGCGAGCGCGGTTCGGGCGAGCGGCCGATGGGTGGTGGGCTGCCAGTTCGACATCCGCCGTTTCCTCCCTCCGCCTGCGCGGATATGCCGCCGACCCGGGAGACGAAGTGTAGAGCCCAGCGCGGCCGATTTGTCACGGGATGAGGTGGTGGCGAGCGCACGTCCCTGACCCGGCTGCCCTGGAGGTCCGGATGTCTCAAGTTGACATATGTTACGGTTGGACATACGTTACGCTGTTGGCGTACGATATTCTGCACTGATCCGAGCAAGCCAAGAACGCAACCCAAGGACGGGAGCTGTGCCATGAGCATCATCTCTTTCCGGAGGAGCGCTTTATGCCTGCGTCGCGTGTCTCCCGCGATCATGTGCGGGAATTCTTCCTGGCGTTCGATGGCGAGACATACTTCTACCCGACAGGCCACTGGTTCAAGATCGAGTGTCAGGATCAGGCCGATACCAAATCTCGCCCGGCTGGACTGAAATACTCGCTGAAGTTCTTTGATGCAGACGGCAACTGCCTGGTGCGGTTCGACAACAGCCACCCGCCTCATCGCCGCGGCCGCCCGAGGCCGGCCGCCTTCGACCACTGGCATCGCCAGACGGCCCGTGGCGAGGAGCTCGTGCCATATCAGTTCACCGCCGTCGAGCAGCTCCTGGCGGACTTCTTCGCGGCTGTGGACCGATACCTTCCGCCGGAACTGCGATCGTCGGGATGACCTTGGGCATCGATCTATCGGAGCAGGCCATGAATGAACGGCGAGAAGAGCTTCATATCGGCGTCGCGAGTCCGAAGGAGATGCGCGACAGGCTGATCGCCGGCGCCCGAGGCGACTTGCCCTCGCCGGGCGGGCCTAAGGTCTGGATGTCGCTCGAAGCGCTCGCGCGTCTCCTCACTCCCGAGGCGCGGCGAATGCTGGCGGTCATCGCTCAGGAACACCCGCGCTCCGTCTCGGCCCTGGCCGCGCGCATCGGCCGCGACCAGGGAAACGTCTCTAGGACCATCGGACGGCTGGAGGAAGCGGGATTGGTCCGGCTCGTCAGCGAAGGGCGTGAGAAGCGGCCCGAGGTGACGGTCGACAGGCTCAGGATCGAGGTCGATTTGCGCCAGGATCGTCTCGCCGTCGTATAGCCGGGCGCGTTACAGGCGGGCGCCCGATTTGTCACGGGATTGGAAGGCCGTGATGCGCTTCCGATGCCCGAGAGCGGAGACGGGGATGGATGCCGAACCGGGCTGCCGCTGCGCCCGGGTGCAGTGTCACTCGTTAGGACTCTATCTCGCCATCGAAGGCGGCGGATTCGGCCGGCGGTCGGGAGGCTTCGAGCGCTGCCAGATCGGCCTCGGTAAAGTCGTCGAGCCCGAGGACCTCCCGGTCACGGCGCTTCAGACGCTCACACCCCTCGGTCGAGATCAGCATGGTGATGCCTAGCCCTCAGCGAATGATCGGCGCGCTCGGGGACGGCGCCGCCCCTCTCAGGGCCGGGCGATCGAGCCGCGTGACGGACGGCGCCTCCGCGCCTTCGACGATGTCCGCAACGAGCCGGCCGAGGGCGGGGCCGAACTTGAAGGCGTGCCCGCCGCATCCACACGCGACGGTCAACGGCCCGCGGCGGTCGACGACGAAATCGACATCGGGCGTCATCGTCCAGGGATGCCGCTGGGTGCGGCTGACCTTCGCGGGGACCGACGGCATTCGCTGCGCCAGCCAACCCAGCAGGCGTCGTTCCTCGTCCGGATCCGGCGCCCATTCCTCCACATCCGGCTGCCACCCGGGCGCACCAGCATCGAAGGCGATCTTGTAGCCGATGCCCGGAACCGGATGGCCGTAGACGCCGCACTGGTCGTCCGGCCGCCATTCCGCGATGCCCGGGCGATCCACGAGGAGGGGTGCGTCGAGAAAGGTGACCTGGGCGATCGCGGGCGCGAGCGGCAGGTCCAGGCCGAGATCATCGAGTAGAGCCTTGGCCCATGGACCAGCCGCCACCACCACGTTCTTGCCCTGGAACCGGCGCCGCTGGGTGTCGACCGTCACCGTCTCGCCCGGCTCGATGCGGATCACCCGCTCGGGCGCCACAGAGGTGACGCCGGCCTTCTGACTCGCTTGGAGCAGGGCGCGCAGTCCGGCTTCCGCGAGGACGGTCCCAGCCTGCGGATGAAAGAGCCCGAAATCATCGGGAGATACGGCCAGCTCCGGAAAGTGGCGGCGAAGATCGGCGGCGTCCAATTCCCGGATCGGCGCGCCGATGGCCCGAACGGCCTCGGCCAGCGTGGCGAGCCGGCTCGCAGGCCCGAGGTCGACCTGCCCCGTCAGGTGCAGGATCGGGTGCCTGGTCTCGGCCTCGAGCCGGCGCCAGCTGTCGATCGCCTCCAATGCCAGCGCGACGTAAAACGGATCGTCGTAGGCGATGCGGATGCTCCGCGAAGCGCCGGTCGAGGAGGTCGCCGGATGGCCGCTGCCGAACCGATCGATGGCCAGGACAGAGTGACCGCGGCGTGCAAGCTCGTAGGCTGTCGACAGGCCGAAGATGCCGGCACCGACGACGATCGTGTCGTAGGTCAACGACGTGGTTCCTCAGCGCTGTTTGCGCCGATTTTCTCCGGATGGACCGCCGCAGGGCAACAGGAATCCGGCGCTCACTCGGCTGCGTGGAACGCCGCCCCCGCCATGTCGCCGTAGGCCGCCGGCCGCTCCGCCGCCAAGGGCGCCTTGATCCGGAACCAGGCCGCGTACATCGCCGGCACCACGAAGAGCGTCAGCAGCGTGGCGCCGGCGAGCCCGCCCATGATGGCGATAGCCATCGGCCCCCAGAACACGCTCTGGGCCAGCGGGATCATCGCCAGGATGGCAGCGGCGGCGGTGAGCAGTATCGGCCGGGCGCGGCGGACCGTGGCGTCCATCACCGCGTCCCACGGCGCGTGGCCGGCGGCGATGTCCTGGTCGATCTGGTCGACCAGGATGACCGAGTTGCGCATGATGATGCCGGCCAGCGCGATCACGCCCAGCATGGCGACGAAGCCGAAGGGCAGGCCGGTGACGAGCAGCGCCGCCGTCACGCCGATCAGGCCCAGCGGCGCCGTCAGCACCACCAGCAGCACGCGCGACAAGCTCTGGAGCTGCAGCATCAGCGTCGTGATCATGATGAGGACCATCAGCGGCATCATCTTGTTGATGGCGGCCTGGCCCTTGGCGCTCTCCTCGACGGCGCCGCCCTGGACGATCTTGTAGCCGTCGGGGAGGCTGGCGCGCAGCTCGCCGAGGCGGGCGTCGATGCGCTGGCTTACCACCGGCGCCTGCACGCCGCCGGTCACGTCGGCGCGGACGGTCAGCGTGGTGTCGCGGCTGCGGCGCCACAGGATCGGCTCCTCCAGCTCGTAGCCGATGGTCGCGACCTGGCGCAGCGGCACCGAGGCGCCGCTCGCGGTCGGCATGGCGAGGTCGCCGATCGCCTCCAGATCCAGCCGCTCGGCGGCCGGGGTGCGGGCGACCACGTCGATCAGCTCGGTGCCTTCACGGTACTGGGTGAAGGCGCGGCCGGCGGTGATGAGATCGAGCGCCTGGGCCAGGTCGGATTTCTCGATGCCGAGCGCTTTGGCCTTGGCGGGATCGATCGAGATGCGGACGGACTTCTCCAGCTCGTCCCAGTCGAGATTGACGCTGGCAGTGTTGGGATCGGCCCGCATGAGGTCGCGGAGCTGGTAGCCGATCTTCCGGAGCGTCGCGGGATCGCCGCCGCTGACCCGGAACTGGACCGGGTACCCCACGGGCGGTCCGAGCTCGAGCGTGCTCACACGGACCCGGGCCTCGGGGAAGTCAGAGTCGGTCCGCGCCTCCAGCGAATGGCGCAGCGAATCGCGCTGGACCGGGTCCTTCGCCGTGACGACGAACTGCGAGAAGTTCGCGTTCTGCAGCTGCTGGTCGAGGCTCAGGAAGAAGCGTGGCGTGCCGCCGCCGGTATAGGCGACGTAATGGTCGATGCGCGGATCGCCCATGAGGATCTGCTCCAGCTTGTCGACCTCGGCGGCGCTCGCGGCGAAGGAGGCACCCTGGGGCAACGTGATGTCGACCATCAGCTCGGGCCGGCTGGAGCTCGGGAAGAACTGCTGCTGCACCAGGCCGAAGGCGGCGAGCGCGGTCACGAAGGCGCCGGCTGCGGCGCCGATCGTCCACCAGCGGTTCCTGAGGCAGAGCTCGATGGCACGGCGCAGCAGGCGATAGGCCGGACCGTCATGGGCGGCGTGGGCGTGGCTGGCCGCACCTTGCTTCGGCGCCGGCAGCAGGTGGAAGCCCAAATAAGGCGTGAACAGCACCGCGACGATCCACGACAGCATCAGTGCGACGGCGACCACCCAGAAGATCGCGTTGGTGTATTCGGCGGTATTGGACTGCGCGAACCCCACCGGCACGAACCCTGCCGCCGTCACCAGGGTGCCGGTCAGCATCGGGAAGGCCGTGGAGGTGTAAGCGAAGGCGCCCGCCTTGAGCCGGTCCCAGCCCTCGGCGATCTTCACCACCATCATCTCGACCGCGATGATCGCGTCGTCGACCAGCAGGCCCAGCGCGATGATCAGCGCGCCCGATGAGACGCGGTGCAGGTCGATCCCCATCGCCAGCATGACCCCGAAGGTCATGCCCAGCACCAGCGGAACCGCCAGCGCCACGATGATGCCGGAGCGCCAGCCCAGGCTGATGAAGCTCACCGCCATGACGATGGCCAGCGCCTCGAGCAGCGACTCGACGAAATCGCCGATCGAGGCTTCGACGATCTTCGCCTGGTCGGCGACGAGGCTGACCTCGGCGCCTTGCGGCAAGGTCTCGCGGATCCGCTCGATCTCGGCGGAGAGCGACTTCTCCAGGGCGAGGATGTTGCCGCCCTTGGTCATCACGACGCCGAGTCCGATCGCCTCCTTGCCATCGACCTGGATCGTATAAGCCTTGGGATCGGCATAGCCGCGCGACACCTCGGCAAGGTCGCCGACCGAGAGCGTCCGGCCGTTGACGCGGACCGGCAGGGCGCGCACCGCGGCCGCGCTGTCCAGCCCGGCATCGACCCGGAGATAGACGCGGTCCGAACCGGTATCGACCTGGCCGGCCGGCGTCACGTCGTTGTCGTGGCGGATGGCGTCGATCAGCGTCTGGACCGGAATGCCGTAGCTGGCCAGCCGCCGGCTCGACACCTCGACATAGATCTTCTGGTCCTGGTCGCCGATGAGGTCGGCCTTCTCGACGCCCGGCACGGAGAGCACGCGCTCGCGCGCCTCCTCGACGATCTTCTTCATCTCCGCCGGCGAGAAATCGGCGCCGGTGAACGCGTAGATCATCGAGTAGACGTCGCCGAACTCGTCGTTGAAGTAGGGGCCCTGCACGCCCGAGGGCAGCGTGGAGACGATGTCGCCGATCTTCTTGCGCGCCTGGTACCACTGATCCGGCACGGCGCTGGCCGGGGTCGAGTCCTTGAGGTTGAGGAACACCACCGACTCGCCCGGCTTCGAGTAGGAGCGCGCGTAGTCGTACCACTGCAGCTCCTCGAGCTTCTTCTCGATCCGGTCGGTGACCTGCTGCTCGACCTCGCGCGCGGTGGCGCCCGGCCACTCGGTGCGGATGGTCATGACCTTGAAGGTGAAGCTCGGATCCTCGGCGCGGCCGAGCGAGAGATAGGCGTAGGCCCCGACGATCGCCGCCGCGATCATCATGAAGAGGATCAGCGGCCGGTGGGCGAGCGCCCAGGCCGAGAGGTTGAGGCGGTTCACCGCACCGGCTCCGACCAGGCGCGCACCTTCTCGCCTGTGTCGAGCTTCTGCACGCCGGCCGTGACCACCCGGTCGCCCTCGGCGATGCCGCCGGCCACGACCACATGCTCGCCGGCATAGGCGGCGACCCGCACAGGCCTCAGCTCCAGCCCGTCGCCCGCCGGGTTGAGCACGAAGACCGCGGGCGCCGCGTCATGGCTGGCGAGCGCGGCCGCCGGCAGCACCGCGACCATGCCGGGCTCGGGATTGCACTCGACCAGCGTGGCGGTCATGCCGAGCCGGACCATCGGGGGCGGATCGTCGAGCGTGATCTTGGCCCGGTAGGTGCGGGTGTCGGCGTCGGCACTGGGCGCCAGCTCGCGCAGGTGCCCGCGCACCGCTACGCCCGGCAGCGACCACAGCTCCACCGTGAGATCTGCCGTCCGCAATGCCGGCGTTTCCTGCTCGGGAACGTCGGCGACGGCCTCCATCTCGCCGAGCCGCGCGATCTTGAAGACCGGCTGGCCGGCGCTCAGCACCTGGCCCGGCTCGGCCAGCACGGCGGTGACGACGCCTGCCGAATCGGCGGTGAGGGCCGCGTAGTCGGCGTTGTTGCCGGCGATCCGGCGCTCGGCCTCGGCCTGGGCGACGCGGGCGGCGGCGGTGTCCATCGCCGCCTTGCGCTTGTCGTATTCCTGCTGGGTCGTCCACTCGCCCTGGCGCAGCTTGGCGTAGCGCTCGAAATCGTGGCGGGCGTTGGCGGCGTCGGCCTGGGCGGAGACCAGTTGGGCGGCCGAGGCGGTCTCCTGCAGCTGAAGATCAGCGGGGTCAAGCTGGGCCAGCACCGTGCCGGGCTCGACGCGGTCGCCGACCTCGACCAGACGCCGGGCGAGCTTGCCGGCGACACGGAAGCCGACGCTTGCCTCGATCCGCGGCTGGATCACCGCGGCGTAGCGCGCGGTGCGCCCGGCCGGCTCGAGGTGGACGGCGGCGACGCGCACCGGCACGGCCGGGCGCGCCGTCGGTTGCGCGGGATGGCCCGTTGCGGCAACAAAGGAGATGGCCGTCGCGATCACCGCGCCGGCGGCACCAGCGATGACCAAGGGTCGGTTCACAGACATGCGCGGCTCCGACTGGACTGGACTGTATCGTATCATTTCCCATATAAGGGGGGAGCGACGGCGGAGTCAAGGCCGTACGATACAGTCCAGTCCAGACAAGGAGTCGCATGTCCGAACCTTCCGTGGCCCGTGACGAGAAAGAGGCCAAGATCCTGGCATCCGCGAAGGATTCCTTCCTGGAGCTGGGTTTTGCCGCGACGTCGATGGACCTCGTGGCGCAGCGTGCCCGCGCCTCGAAGACCACTCTCTACACGCGGTTCCCCTCCAAGGAGGCGCTGTTCGAGGCGGTGATCGCCTCGGAGTGCGAGGCCTACGGGCTCCGCTTCACGCCGGACGATTTCGCCGGGCTGCCGGTCGACGAGGCGCTGCGCAGCATCGCCGGGCGGTTCCTCGACCTGATCTGCTCGCCGCAGTGCCTCAAGGTGGAGCAGATGATCCTCGGCGAGGCGGCGCGGTTCCCCGAAATCGCCCGGTCCTTCGAGAATGAAGGGCCGGAGCGGGTCTGCACCGCGGTCGCCGCCTATTTCGCCGATGCGGCCGGGCGCGGGCTCCTCGACATCGCCGACCCGCGTTTCGCGGCGGAGCATTTCCTCTCGTCGCTCAAGGGTCCCTGCCACCACGACGCGATCCTGCGGCGCCCGCTGAAGCAGGGCCCCGAGCGCGAGGCGTTCATCGCCGAGACGGTGAAGCTGTTCCTCAACGGCGCGCTGAGGCGCGGCTGACCCGCCGCACCTCGACCGGCGTATCCCCGCGCAGGAAAACGTCATCCGCGCGGTCGACAAGTGGCTCGTTCGTCCCCTATAGGCAAGGGTTCGGACGGGGGTCGAGGAGAACGCAATGAAGTCCTGCCTGCTGGTCGACGACAGCCGGGTCATCCGACGGGTCGCCCGCGGCATCATTGAAAACCTGTCCTTTACCTGCAGCGAGGCAGAAGATGGCAATCGGGCTCTCGCCGCTTGTGCCGAGGCGATGCCCGATGCCATCCTGCTCGGTTGGACCCTGCCGGGCCTGTCGGGCGTCGAGACACTGAAGGCGATTCGCGCGATGCCTGGCGGCGACCGGCCCAAGATCGTTCTGTGCACGACATCGAGCGAGATCGGTGACATCATGCAGGCGCTCGAGGAGGGGGCCGACGAGTGCGTCGTGAAGCCCTTCGACGACGGCATCATCCGCTCGAAATTCGAGCAAGTCGGCCTGCTCTAGGGCGGATCTGGGAAGACGTGTTTGCCACATCGACCAGAGAACTGGCGAGAGGCCTGAGGTCCCGGCGGCAGGCCGCGAGGCATCCGCCGATCCTGCGCGAGGCGCCCGTTGCGGCGCCGCAGGCGATTGCGATCGGCGGCTCGACCGGCGGGCCGCAAGCGCTGCTGCAGGTGCTGAAGCACCTCGCGCCCGATGCGGGCATCCCCATCCTGATTACCCAGCACATGGCGCCGGGCTTCGCCTCCCGCCTCGCCGGCCGGCTCTCGTGGCGCTGCGGCGTGCGGGCGGTGGAGGCGGAGGACGGCATGCGAGTGGCCGCGGGCGCCGCCTTCGTGGCGCCCGACGACTTCCATATGCGGGTTGATACCGCCAGGACCATCCGCCTCGACCGCGCGCCGGCCGAAAATCTCTATCGCCCGGCCATCGACCCGATGCTGCGCAGCTTGGCGGCTGTCTACGGCGAACGCCTGCTCGTGCTGATGCTGTCGGGGATGGGGCGGGACGGTCTCGAAGGCTGCCGCGAGGTGGTCGAGGCCGGCGGCGCGGTCTGCGCCCAGGACGAGGCCTCGAGCATGGCCTGGGGCATGCCCGGCGCGGTCGCCTGCGCCGGACTCTGCTTCCGGGTGCTGCCACTGGCCGAGATCGGCCCGTGCCTGCGCCGCCTTGCGCACGGCGAGGCGTAAGCGATGCGTGCACAGGATTTCGATTTCCTGGCGATGCTGCTGAAGCAGCAATCCGGCCTCGTGCTGACGCCGGAAATGGCCTACCTGCTCGAATTGCGGCTGAC
The DNA here is from genome assembly GCA_035308865.1 of Allostellaceae bacterium. Classification (GTDB taxonomy): domain Bacteria; phylum Pseudomonadota; class Alphaproteobacteria; order ATCC43930; family CGMCC-115725; genus DATGFU01. The sequence continues at coordinate 13,506 of DATGFU010000428.1, forward strand.
GCCGGTGGCACGGAAATGGAATCTCGGCAGCGTCGAGCACCTTGCCGAGGCCCTGCGCCGTCGTGCCGACCCGGCGCAGATGCGGGACGTGACCGAGGCAGTCACCGTCAATGAGTCGTTCTTCTTCCGCGACACCCGGCCCTTCGATCTCTTCCGCGAGGTGATGCTGCCGACGCTGATGCAAGCGCGAGCGGCCAAGCGCGGGCTGCGCATCTGGTCGGCCGCGTCGTCCTCGG
>DATGFU010000429.1:0-1888 GCA_035308865.1 Allostellaceae bacterium
ACTGGACCTCCTCGATGACCTGACGCAGGCGGTTCTCGAACTCGCCCTTCATGCTGGCGCCGGCCTGGAGGAGCCCGACATCGAGCACGCGGAGGCTGACCTCCTTCAGCATGGGCGGCACGTCGCCCTGGGCAATCCTGAGCGCGAAGCCCTCGACCACCGCAGTCTTGCCCACGCCGGCCTCGCCGGTGAGGATCGGGTTGTTCTGGCGACGCCGCATCAGCACGTCGACGACCTGGCGGATCTCCTGGTCGCGGCCGACGATCGGGTCGATCTCGCCCTTGCGCGCCCGCTCGGTCAGGTCGATGGCGAATTTCGCCAGCGCCTCCTGCTTGCCCATCGCGGCCGGCGCCATCGCGCCGCTTGCCTCGCCGGGGGCAGCCGAGCCGTCGGTGGCCCCCAGCGAAGCCTCGGGCGAGGTGCCGAGAATCTTGTCGAACTCGTCCGACAGCTGCTCCGCCTTGACGTTCTCGAACTGGCGGCTGATCGAGAAGAGCGCCGCGTTGCGCAGGGTCGGCGTCTTGAGGATGCCCAGGACCAGATGGCCGGTGCGGACCTGGCCCTCGCCGAACATCAGCGTGCCGAACACCCAGCCGCGCTCGACCGCCTCCTCGATATGGGGCGAGAAATCGGAGATCGAGGTGGCGCCGCGCGGCAGCCGGTCGAGCGCCGCCGTGATGTCGGCCGCGAGGCGCGACGCGTCGAGCTCGAAATGGCGGACGATGCGGTGCAGGTCCGAGTCCTGGTTCTGCAGGATCTGGTGGATCCAGTGCACCATCTCGACATAGGGGTTGCCGCGGAGCTTGCAGAACACCGTGGCGCCTTCGATCGCCTTATAGGCGAGCGGGTTGAGCTTACCGAACAGAGCCGTGCGACTGATCTCGGTCATTGAACCTGCTCCTCCTGCGTTGCCGGCGTCTCGGCGTCGATCTTGCGGGCCATGCTGTCCGCACTTGCATCGAGAAACAAGTCGGATGCGTCCGAGAATTTCCGACGCGGCATCAGCCAGGTGGTCCAGCCGAGGAAACCCTCGCGGCCGAGCACGGTCGGCGGCACCTCGTCGTGGCGCAGCACCAGATTGACGTCCCACAAGAGCGTGTCGCCCGCGTAGTTCCGGACGATCGGGACGAGCTTGTGGAAGCTCGATCCGCCGGGCAGGAGCCGCATGTATTCCTTGAGGCTCAATGGCCCGAAAACGATGCGGAACTTCTGCTGGCGCGTCCAGACGCGACCGCCGAGCAGAGCCGACTCGCCGATCGCCGCGGTAGCGACCGAGGCGCCGAGCTCGGTGCGGTCGCGGACAGGCAAGGTGAGCCACGCGCCGATGAAGCACTCGATTCGCACCGGCATGGTGAAAAAGTTCGAGAGGATTGCGGCGAGACCCTCGGCCGGCCGGGTCTGCTGCGCCAAACGGCCGCCGAAATGCAGCTTGGTAAGATCCGGCATGGCGTCGCGGCGGCGCAGCGAGCCCATGCCGATGCCGACCAGTGCGCCGACATAGGTTGCGAAGCGGTCCTCGTCGGGCCGGTCGAAGCTGACGATCGGCCGCGAATCGGCCCAGGCCCGGTAGAAGAGCGACAGCAGCCGGTGGTGGAAGACGTCGGCGAAGCGCTGGAAGGTCGGATCCCGGAAATTGCGCCGCCGGTTTTGCGCATACTCGGTGAGGTGCAGCGGCAGCGGACCGTCCGGCCCGAACAGGCCGAAGCAGTGGACCAGCAGACGCGCCGGAAATCCCTCGCGCTCCTCCCACCCCGACAGCGTCGACGGCGCAAAGATGACGGAAGGCTCCTGGGCGAGACGGACGGCGTCCTGCGACGGTCTCACGCTGCGGCCGTAGCGAGGACGTTCGGGGAACGCCGCCTCGAGCCGCCGCATCGCCTGGTAGAAG
>DATGFU010000430.1:0-5131 GCA_035308865.1 Allostellaceae bacterium
CGAAGAAATACTACAACCACCACGCGCCCGCGCTGTCCGGCCCGAACTCCGAGCACGCGTCGTTCAACGCCTGGGGCGTCGAGCGCGAGGCGGAAGCGATGCGCAACATGATCGAGAAGTATCGCAGCTACGGCGTCGTCATCCTGCTGTCGGACTCCTACGATCACGAGAATGCGGTCCGCAACATCATCGGCAAGGAGCTGAAGGAGCTGATTCAGGCCGGTCCCGGCCTGATCGGAGTCCGCCCCGACTCGGGCGATCCTGTCCAGGTGACGTCGGACACCACCGAGTGGCTGATGGAGAGCTTCGGCCACATCGTCAACAAGAAGGGCTACAAGGTCCTGCCGGACTATGTCCGGGTGGTGCAGGGCGACGGGATCAACCTGACCAGCCTGCGCGACCTCTATATCGAGATGGAGCGGCGCGGGCTGGCGGCCGACAATGCGGTCTACGGCATGGGCGGTGGGCTGCTGCAGCAGTGTAATCGCGACACGCTCAATTTCGGGCAGAAGACGAGTGCCGCCCGGATCAACGGCGAGTGGGTCGACGTGTTCAAGCGCCCCACCGGTGCCGCCTTCAAGGCGTCCAAGCGCGGGCGGCTCGCGCTTCAGTTCGTCGACGGCGACTATAAGACCGTTGCGAAGGATTCCATCCCGGCCGAGGAGAATCTGCTGCAGCCTGTGTTCCGCAACGGCCAGCTCCTCAAGATGTGGAACTTCTCGGAGCTGATCGAGCGCAGCGAGCGCGAGGTGCCCCCGTACTACTACGAAGAGCTGACCGCGCCGATGGTGGCTTCGGCGCGTAGCCGCGCCTGACTGCCCACGAGGCCGCGCCGGGAGTTTGCCGCCGGCGCGGCCCGGTATTTGCGCCGGCCAGCGAGCCAGGCGTGTATTTGCGGTTGTGGTGGTAGCATGCTGTGTAGAAGGCCGTTGACGAGAAGCGGTCGGAGGTGGGGAGGGAAGGCCGCGGAGGCCGCGGCGCCGTTCGTCCAATGAGATGACGCCGCCGTGGCCCAGGTTTCGAATGGCTTCCTGCGGCAAAGCCCTGCCGTCATCGACAATCGTGGGGGGTATGGGAATATGAGGTTCGAGCTTCTTCGGTCGTATTGGACAGACCTCGGGTGCGTCGCGCGGTACGGCCGTGCCGCTTCCTATCTCGCTGCGGTCTCTGCATACGCGCTCGCGGTCGGTGCCGCGGCGCAGGAGGCGGCATCGCCGGCGCCCCAATCGGTCGCCCAGACCTCCGGCCAGAAGGGCCTCGAGGAAGTGGTGGTCACCGCTGAGAAGCGGTCCTCGACGGTGCAGAATTCGCCGCTCAGCGTGACCGCGCTGTCGGGCGATAGCCTGCAGGCTGAAGGCGTGACCGGCCTTGCCGGCGTCGCGGCGGAGACCCCAGGCATCTCGTTCCGCACCTCGGGGCCCGGACAGAGCGAGCTCGAGATGCGCGGCATCGCGTCGGGCGGCGGCTCGTCCCCGACGGTCGGCTTCTATCTCGACGAGACGCCGCTCACCCCGCCCGCCGCCTCGCTCAACGGCAAGGTCGTGATCGATCCCAGCCTGTTCGACCTCCAGCGTGTCGAGGTGCTGCGCGGGCCGCAGGGCACGCTCTACGGCGCCGGCTCGATGGGCGGCACGGTGAGGCTCATCACCAACCAGCCCGATTTCAGCGGCTTCTCCGGCAATATCGATGCCTCGCTTTCGGGCACCGAAGGCGGCGGGGTCAATCCCAGCCTCAACGTCGCCCTCAACATCCCGATCGTGGACGACAAGCTCGCCATCCGCGTGGTCGGCAGCGAGCGCTACATCGACGGCTGGATCGACCGGATCGTGGTGGCGCCCTTCCCCGAGCCGATCAACCCGTGCGCCAGCCTGCTCGGCGGCGTCGGCTGCGAACGTGGCAACGTGCTGGCGGCAACGCAGATCAAGGACAATCAGGACGTCAACTGGGAATGGGTCCAGAGCGGCCGCGTCGGGATTCTGTTCAAGCCGACCGACGAGTTCACGATCGACACGACCCTGCTCTACCAGCGCATTACCATGGGCGGCTACAGCACCTACGACCAGCCGCCGGGACAGAGCCCGGTGCTGGCCCATTACCAGCCGTTCGACATTCCCGAACCGTTCTCCGATACGTTCAGGCTCTACAGCACGACCCTCAACTACGATCTCGGCTGGAGCCAGATCACCTCGAACACCTCCTACTGGTCGCGCGAGGAGAAGCAAAGCCAGGACATTTCGGAAGCGCTGCGCACCAATTTCGAGCAGTATTACGGTGCCGACATCCTCTCGCCGATCTCGTTCGTCGAGAACGACTACTCGCACCAGTTCAGCGAAGAGCTGCGCCTCGCCTCGAAGGGCGATTCCGACATTCAGTGGCTGATCGGCGGCTTCTACAGCGAGCTGGAATCGATCTTCTTCGACATCAACCAGGCGCCGGCCTTCGCATCCGCCTCGGTCGGCGGCGCCGCCGCCAATCCGTTCGGCCTCGTTTACGACGCCAACAACCCCTACCACGTGACGCAATACGCGTTCTTCGGCGAAGGCAGCTACAGCTTCTTCGACACATGGAAGCTGACGCTCGGCTTGCGGTACTACAACTACGAGACCCATGTCGACGAGCAGCAGGAAGGCAACCTGACCGCATCAGGCAACGCGACCCCGACGATCGCCCATTTCGACACGGCCGCCTCGGGCTTCACCCCGAAGTTCAACCTGTCGTGGGAACCCGATGACACGCTTACCGTCTATGCCGAGGCGTCGAAAGGCTTCCGGCCCGGCGGCGTGAACCTGCCGCTCCCGCCCTTCTGCCAGGCGCTGACCGAAACCTACCCGCCGGACTCGCTGTGGGATTACGAGATCGGCGAGAAGGCGCGGCTGCTCGACAACCGCGTGCAGCTCAACGCAGACTTCTATTACATCCAGTGGAGCAACGTGCAGCAGCTGGTCAATCAGTCCTGCGGTTACTCCCTGACCACGATCGCCGGCGATGCGGTGTCCTACGGGCCCGAGCTCGAGGTCACCGCCCGCCTGACGCCGGAGGTCACGGCGATCTTCGCCGGTGCCTATACCGATGCCCACCTCACGACCATCAACCCGGCGACGCAGCAGGTCTCGACGACGCTGCTCGCACCGGGCACGCCGATCCTCAACATCCCGAACTACACGGCGAGCACGACGATCCGCTATACGCGGCCGATTAACGACACCTATACGCTGAACGCCTGGGTGCGGGACTCCTATGTCGGCCCGACGACGGACAGCTCATACTACTATGTCCATCTTGAGCCCTATAACATGGTCGACATGCGGGTCGGGGTCGAGGCACCCGACTGGTCCGCTTATTTCTTCATCGACAACCTGACCGACAAGCATGCGGAGCTGTCGTCCAACACGACATCCTTCTCGTGGATCGTCCCGTCGCTGACCCGCATCACGACCAACCAGCCGCGCACGTTCGGCATCAACCTCGCGTACCGCTTTGGCGGTCCCGAGACTCCGGCGACGCCGACGGAAACCGTTGCGCCACCGCCGCCGCCTCCACCGCCACCCCCGCCGCAGGTCGAGGCGCAGCGGCAGTTCCAGGTGTTCTTCGACTTCGACAAGTCGAACATCACCGAGGCCGCGGCGAAGGTCATCCAGGCGGCGGCTGCGGCGGTGAAGGCCGGCAATGTCGTGCACCTCACCGTCACCGGCCATACCGATACGGTCGGCACGGCCAGCTACAACCAGGGCCTGTCCGAGCGGCGTGCCGCATCGGTCAAGACCGAACTCGTGAAGGACGGCGTCGATGGCGGGGAGATCGCAACCGTCGGCGTCGGCAAGACGGGCCTGCTGGTGCCGACCGGCGACGGCGTCCGCGAGCCCCAGAACCGGCGCGCCGTGATCGATCTGCAATAGGGCCGGGTCGACCCCTCCCCCCTCCCGCAAGGGGAGGGGGCTGGCGGCTGGGCAGGCGATCCCCCTGGCCGACCGTCGATGGGGCGTGGCATACCCGTGTCGATGTCCTTCGATCCTGCCTTTGAGGTCGTCGGTCTGACGAAGCGCTTCGACTCGCTCGCGGCCGTCGATGCGATCACCTTCGCCGCGCGCCGGCTCGCCCGACCCGCATGACCGGCCTCGGCAGTGCCGCCGTACATCTCGTCCACGGGCTGGACCATGAGGCGGTCGCCCCGGACTGGCCGCCGCTCGAGCCGGGCGAAGTCGATCGCGTCCTTCGACAATACGAAGGCGTGGGAGAATTGCGGGAGCTCAGCTGGCACAGCCCGCGGCCCTTTTCCGCGGCGGCACTGGCTGAAACCACGCTCGACACGCTGTTCGTCAAGCGCCATCACCGCTCGGTCCGAACCATGGCCGCGCTCGACGAGGAGCATGGATTCATTGGGCATCTGCGCGGGCGCGGTGCCACGGTCCCCGAGGTGCTGACGACGGCGAACCGCGCGACTTCCGTCGCCGACGGCGAGTGGACCTATGAGATTCATACGAGGGGGCCGGGGTTCGATCTGTACCGGGAGGCGCTGTCCTGGTCGCCCTTCGCCAGCACGCGCCACGCCCGGGCTGCGGGCACGGCGCTGGCGCGGCTGCACCGCGCCGCCGCAGGGTATGCGGCGCCGGCGCGCCGGACGGAGGTCCTTGTATCAAGCTGCACGCTCCTCGGAACCACCGATCTGGCGGGCGCCGTCGGTCGGCTGCTCGGCCGCCGGCGCGATCTCGCGCGGTTCCTGGCGCGCCGTCCTTGGCGCCGCGACATCGCACAGCTTCTCGAACCGTTTCATCGTCGGCTCGTACCGCATCTCGGGGGGCTGCGGCCGCTCTGGACGCACAACGATTGGCATGCCTCGAATCTGCTGTGGAGCGATGCCGGCGATCGGGCGGAGGTGAGCGCCGTGCTGGATTTCGGCTTGGCCGACCGCACCTGGGCCGTCTACGACCTGGCGACGGCGCTTGAACGGAACGCGATCGACTGGCTCGGCATTCCTTCCGGCTGCCCGGAACCGGTCCGGTTCGACCATGTCGCGGCCCTGCTTGCGGGTTATGAGGCTGCGGCCCCGCTCTCGCCGTCGGAGGCCGAGGCGCTGATCGCGCTCCTGCCGATCGTCCATCTCGAATTCGCACTGTCCGAGATCGGCTATTTC
>DATGFU010000431.1:0-6621 GCA_035308865.1 Allostellaceae bacterium
AAGACCAGCAGCCGGCAGGGCTCGCCTTCGACCGTCACCCTGATCTGCAGCGCCGCGTCCTGGCCCGACGCCACGGCATGGACGGCGATCGTCCGTGCCGCCGTGCGGTAGATCCACCGGCAGTCCGACAGCCCGATCTCGAAGGCCGCGGGCACGGTCAGGGTCTGCCAGCCTTCCGCCGTCTGCGCCAGGATCCGGAGCCCGCTCGACCGTGTGATGCCGAACGGCTCGCGCGACACCGAGAAGAGCTTGTGGAACGAGGTGTTGCCGATCGTCAGCTGGGCCGCGAACACGCCGTGCATCCAGGCCGTCGAGCACAGCGTCGTCTCGTCCGGCAGCAGCGACGTGCCGGAGCGGAGCAGGGCGCCGTGGCGCCGCGCCAGACCGCGTTCCTTCTCGGTCAGAACGACGTGGCGCGGGCCGACGAAGAAGGAGTGGAGCGCGCCCTTCGCGCGCTCCTCGTGTTCCCGCTCCGGCCACCGTCTCTCGATATCCTCGAGCGGCTCGACGGCGAGCGGCGCGGCGTCCTGCAGGATGCTCCGAACGACAGCCTCGCCGTCGGGCGGCGGCTCGGACGACGGCTCGGCCGGCCAGGCCACGCTCTCGATATGCGCCAGGTCGGCGTCGCCCGACGCCGCCTTGTGGTCCGGCAGGAACAGGGCCGTGAAGCGCCAGCGTGCGGTTTCGCCGGGCGCGAGAGTCGCCGCTCGCGACTGCAGCGCGGCGCAGGCGGTCTCGTGCTGCCGCCGGCGGCTCGGCAGCGCGGTGCCGAAGGGCAGGCCGAGACCGGGCGCGTCGCGATAGGCCGGGCCGAATACATCGATCGCGTCCGTGGCGAAGCCCGCGCTCTGCTCCTCGCACCAATGCGCCACCCAAGGGTGGCGGCCGTCCTGCTCCAGATTCTGCCGGCTCATCAGCACTGTCCCCAGGCCGGGCTGCGAGGTCGGGCGGTGATCTAGGTACTGCGAGACGTAGGCCTCGTTGTTCATGAGGAAGCCGCGGGGTCCGAGGCCCAGATCCTGGATCAGCAGCGCATCGACCGCGACCGGCGCCGCGCTCGCATTCTCGACCTCCACCGTCCATCGCCACGCCGGCCGTTCCGGATGCAGCGACAGCGTGACGCGATGGCGGAGACCGCCCGTCTCGCCGGTCCAGACCACCGAGGCCGGCTCGATTGCCGTCGCCGCCCGCGCCCGCGGACCCATCGCCTCGAACGGCTTACCGTCCTCGGGCCGCACCAGGACCCGGGCGATCCCGCCGTCGAGCGGCGAGCCGTAGATCAGGTTGATCGCGACTGCGCCCTTGCCGTCATCATGCTCGATCGCGTGGATGCACCCGTTCGGGAGAATGGCGACCGAGAGCCCGGCATCATTGGCGATGCGCCGCAATCCCGGCTCGCCGCGCGGAAGGGTCCAGCTGCGCAAGGACATGGGATGCTCCGATCGTGGGCGACCGGGCGGATCCTAGGCGCAACGCCGAGGCTGGGGAAGTGGCGCCGCTCGGGTCCCAGGCTCAGGGCCTGATCCGGTAGACCGTGCCCTTGCTTGCGGTACCCCCGCTCTGCGAGGTCCCGATGATGGCGCCCACATCGGTCAGGACAAGAGGTCCGGCGGGCAGGGCGGCATCGGTCGTGCCGCCCGCGAAATCGTAGATATCCGTGAATGTCCGCGCGCCCGAGCTGTTCGCCGGCCCGAGCGAGAAGACATTGCCGGCGCCATGGCGCCCGCCATTGGCGGTCGTGCCGATCAGCTGTCCCATCGGCGACATGCTCAGCGGCGAGAATGGGTTCTGGCCTTGCGCCTGATTGGCGAAATCGACCAGCAGGCTCTCGGTCCATCCCGTGGTGCCCGGAACGAGCTGGAACACGGTGCCGCAGCCGTTCGTGCAGGTGCCCGATCCGCCTTCCGTCGTCGTGCCGTAAAGCGTGCCGGATGCGCCGGCGACCAGGTCGACATACGGCCCGTCGCCATCGGTCGGGCTGCCGCGGAAGGCATAGATCATGCTCTCTTCCCAGGTCCCGCCCGTCACGGCCGGCGGCAGCAGCTGATAGACCGCGCCGCAGCCAAGGCCGCAGCCGGTGCTGCCGCCCTCGAAGGTCGTGCCGTAGAAGGCGCCGTGCTTGTGAATGACACCGGAGAACGGCACCGCGCCGTCCGTCGTGCCGCCGGCGAAATTGTGGACGATCGTCTCGGTCCAGGCGCCGTTCGCCAGGGATGGCGGGATCAGCGAGAAGACCATGCCGGCCCCGTTTGCGCCGGCGACCGTGCCGGTGCCCCCGGCCGCCGTCGTGCCGATGATCTCGCCCGTCGCCCGCTGGAACAGCGTGCCGATCGGCGTCGCCCCGTCCTGCTGGGCGGCGCCGGCGAAGTCGTGGATGATGATCTCCTGCCAGGATGCCAGGCGCCCGGCCGGCGGCAGCAGCTCGAACACGACGCCGCAGCCGCCCGAGCAATTGCCGGCGCCGCCGAACTCGGTCGTTCCGATCAGCGCGCCGGTCGGGAGGCGGATCAGCCCCGCGACGGGCTCGCTGCCGTCGCCGCTGCCGCCGGCAAAGCTCCAGATGATGTCCTCGATATATCCGTCGGTGCCGCGGGTCAGCCGAAAGACCGCGCCCTGGCCCTGTGCCCCGCCTTCGAGGGTCGTTCCGTAGAGATGGCCGGCCCCGTCGGACACGACGCCGCTGTAATAGGGCATCGACCCGTCGCCCGAATGGGTGGCGAGGCTGTAGAGGAGCTGCTCCGTGGTCGCGGCACCGGCAGGGAGGGCGGTGAAGGCGGCGATGAGGGCGAGCCCGTAAAGGCCCCTGGTCGAGCACATCATGGCGGTCTCCTCAGGACGAAGGGGAAACCGGCAAAATTCCCCGGCGTTCCACCGCCGGACCGCAGCCAGCCGGGGGACGCAGCCGGGGGACGCGGTCCTTGCGCCCGCATCGACCCTCGACTACTGTGCGCCGCCCGCGCCGTGGGGCGCGATTGGGCCTAAGGGTTCGACCACCGTCTGATGCCGCGTCTATTCGCCCGGATCGTCCTCGCGGCGATCTTGCCGTCCGCCGTTCTTGCCGAAACGCCGAACCCGCAACCGCCTCCCCCCGTTTCGTCCACTGGCGAGCAGATTTACGCGGCTGCCAGGCCTCGCCTGCTGCAGGTTCGCACGCTCCTCGCGGCGCAGGACAAGCAGACGACGCTGGGCTCGGCCTTCGTCGTGACGCCCGACGGGCTTGCCGTCACCAACTATCACGTCGTCTCGCAATACGCGCTTGAGCCCGACACCTACCGCCTGGAATGGGCCGGGGCGGACGACCGCCATGGCGGCCTCGCGCTGCTGGCGGTCGACGTTGCGGACGACTTGGCGATCGTCCGGCTCGACAAGCCGGCCGAGGCGCAGTTCTCCTTCGATCCGCGCGCGCTCGACGGCACGCTGCCCAAGGGCGAGCAGATTTACGCGCTCGGCAATCCCCTCGATCTCGGCTTCAGCATCGTCGAAGGCACCTATAACGGGCCGGTCGAGCGCAACTACCAGGAACGGCTGCATTTCTCGGGCGCGGTCAATCCCGGCATGAGCGGCGGGCCGGCGGTGACGGCCGACGGCCGGATCGTCGGCATCAACGTTTCGAAGCAGCTCCAGGGCGAGCTGGTGAGCTTCCTCGTGCCGGCGCGGTTTGCCGCAACGCTCGTCGCCAAGGCCCAGGCGCTGGCCAAGCCGCCGGACCCCGCCTCGTTCCGCGACGAGATCGGGCGGCAGCTGACCGACTTCCAGGCGGGGCTTTACCGGACGGTGATCGGGAAGGGCTTCGCGCAGGCGAAATTCGGGCCCTATCGCGGGCCCGAGGCCGAGCTGCCCTGGATGAACTGCTGGGGCGGCACCAATGCCGGCCAGGCCCCGCCGCCGCGCGCGGCCGCCGCGACGACCGCCTGCTCCAACAACACCATGCTGTTCGTCGCCAACGATCTCGGCACCGGGTCGATCAGCCTGTCGCATGCCTATCTCAAGAGCATCGACCTCAACGACTTCCAGTTCGCCGCCTTCGTGCGCCAGATGGCCATGGTGCGCGGCGGCTACTACGCCCGGAAGTGGCACACGCACGAGGATTGCCGCGAGGACTTCGTGCAGTCGGATCCGGCGGCCGAGCACCCGCCGCTGCGCCTCACCTGGTGTGCCAAGGCCTATCGCGAGTTCCCCGGGCTCTACGACGTGACGGTGGTGACGGCGACCGAGGACCGGGGCCAGGAAGCGCTGGTGTCGCGCCTCTCCATGGACGGCGTGTCCTGGGACAACGCCATCGCCATGTCGCGGCAATTCGTGGACGGGATCACATGGAACCGGTGATCTGGGTCGAGGTGCTGACGCGCCAGCGGGATGTCATTTCGCGGCATCGCTTTGCTGCCTCCGAGCTGCGTGTCGGGCGCGCCTACGACAACGAGATCGTGCTCGACGACCCGCATGTGGCGCCGGTCCATCTGCGCATCGCACGGGACGACGGCGGATCGCTCGTCGCCGAGGATCTCGGCAGCCTCAACGGGCTTTACATCGACGGCGGGCACATGCGCACGCCACGCGTCCTGCTCGACGGCGAAGGGACGATCAGGATCGGCCAGACCTGGCTGCGCGTGCGCGATGCCGCCCATCCGGTTCCGCCGGAGCGGCTCATCGTCCAGGAGCGGCGCCTGTGGCCCTGGGCGCTGCCGCTCGTGGTCGCGATCTTCGGGATCGAAATACTGGGAGTCTGGCTGAACGAGATCGGCGAGCCGCGGCTCACCAACTTCCTGCAGCCGCTGGCCACGATCCTGATCCAGCTGGTTCTCTGGGTCGGCGCCTGGACGATCCTCTGCCGCATCTTCGCCGGCGCGGCACGGTTCGAGCGCCATCTGGTCCTCGCCCTCACGGCGATGCTGATCTACTCGCTCTACGACGAGGTCACCTCCTACCTTGCCTTCGAGCTGTCGGAGGAATGGCTGGTCGGCAGCCGCTACGTCGTCTACTGGGTGATGGTCGGCGTCACCGGGTTCCTGAATCTCCGCATCGTCGGACCGGGCCGGCTGCGGCTGAAGGCCGGAGCCGCGGCCGCGCTGACGGCTGCGGCGATCGCCTATGTCGCGATCAACCAGTCGTCCATGCAGGAGTTCGTCGACCAGCCGGACTCCCTGATCCACCGCTTCTACCCGCCGGCGATGCGGCTAGGTCCGACGGCCCGGACCGACGCCTTCCTGTCGCGGCTCGACGGGCTGCGCGGGCAGCTGGATGGCGCGCGCGACGAGAAGTGACGACGCCCGCCCTTGCGGCGGTCGCATTGCATCCCATGATACGCTAAGAGAGCACCGGCGGCCGGGTACGGATGGAACGCATTTGAGGATGAGGCATGGCCGCGAGTGAATTCTCGGCGCAATCGGTCGGCGTTGCGGTCGCCTGCGGCATCGGCGCGGTGCTGTCGGGGGCGAGCGTGCTCGCCAATTCGGCGAGCGTGTTCCTGCAGCCGGTGGCCGAGGCCTTCCATTGGAGCGACAGCCGGATCACCGGATACATGCTGATCGGCCTGGCCGCCGCCGGGCTCTTCACGCCGGCGATCGGCCGGCTGGTCGACCGGTTCGGCGCGCGGCCGGTGGCGCTTGCGGGCGCCGTGCTGTTCGCGCTCGCCACCATGGCGCTGTCGCAGCTCGACGGCACCGCTGGACGCGCCTGCCTCCTCTTCGGCCTTGCCGGCGCCGCCGCTCCGGCGCTGGGCGCGGTCGCCTTCAACAAGGTCCTTTCCGGCTGGTTCGAGGGACGGCGAGGCATCGTGCTCGCGATGGTGGGTATGGGCGGCGCCATCGGTGGCTTCGCCGTGCCGCGCATCGCCGAGTTCATGATGCACTACGTCGACTGGCGCGGCGCCTATATCGGGCTGGGCCTCGTCGTCCTGCTGGGCACGTTGCCGGTGCTGTTCATCTTCTTCCGCGAGCCCGCGGCGGCGTCGGACAGGCCGGCCGGCCTGTCCCGGCGGGGGGCCGTCGCTGACACGCCGATGGCGGTCGGCGCCACCGTGGTCGAGGTGCTGCGCTCGCCGCCCTTCTGGCTGCTGGTCGGCGCGATCGCGGCCAATGTCTTCGTCGGCGTCGGGCTGCAGTTCCACGTCGTGCCGCTGCTGACCGACCGCGGCCTCGCGCGCGAGGTCGCGGTCAACGTCTCGACCGATTTCGCCTTCGGCCAGATCGCCGGGCAGCTCCTCGCCGGCTGGCTGCTCGACCGCTACGACACGCCGCGCGTCGTGATCCCGTTCTTCGCCGCCTCGCTCGTCGGCCTCGTGATGCTGGCCTTCACCAGCGGCAGCGTGCTGCTGATCACGGCCGGCCTGCTGCTGCGCGTCGGCGTCGGCGCCGAGCTCAGCATCGCGCCCTATCTGCTGGTCCGGTATTTCGGCCTGCGCGCCTTCGGGCAGGTCTACGGCGTGCTGTTCCTGATTTCGACCGTGGCGGCCGGCGCAGGCGTGCAGCTCCTCAGCATCTGCCACGACAAGACCGATTCCTACGGGATCGCGCTCGTCGCCTCGCAGATCCTGCTGCTGCTGGGGCTTGTCCTGATCGGCCAGCTGGGGCCCTATCGCTATCCCAAGCACCTCGCCGCCGGCGATCCGCATGCCCCTGCGAT
>DATGFU010000432.1:0-11774 GCA_035308865.1 Allostellaceae bacterium
TGGGCAAGCTGTGCGCGCTCGTCACCGACGGGCGCTTCTCCGGCGGCACTTCGGGTCTCTCGATAGGCCATGCCTCGCCCGAGGCGGCGGAAGGCGGCGCGATCGGACTCGTCGAGGAGGGCGACCGGATCGAGATCGACATCCCGAACCGCTCCATTCGTGTCGCCGTGAGCGACGCCGAGCTCACCGAACGCCGGCGGCTCATGACGGAAAAAGGCGATCGGGCGTGGCATCCGGCTGCCCGCGAGCGCGTCGTGTCGCCCGCCCTCCGTGCCTACGCCGCGCTGACGACGAGCGCGTCCCGCGGTGCCGTTCGCGACGTCGACCAGATCGCGCGGGGTCGCTGACGACGGCAGCGGCGGTTCCTGCGCCGGCGCCGGCATGCTTCGCGCCGCGAACGAAGCCGGGAACGATCGCTCTCCCGCTCAATTGCGGGCGCATTCTCAATAGGATCGCGATAGGCGGGCACCGCGCGATCGTTTATAGTCGAACGTGAGCGAGACACCGAATCACCCGGCGATGCCGGGCCGTCAGGGAGGATGTCGCCGCTCCGGGCGTGCGGACAAACGGCCGGAGCCAAGCGCTGCCTCGCGGAGGAGGCTAGGTTTTGGGGCTGCGCGTCAGGCTGGCGGCCATATTGCTGGTGGCAATGACGGTCGTGCAGGCGGCGACGCTCTCGGCGATCTATACGGTCGAGGGCGACCTGCAGTTCACTGCGACGACGCTCGCCATCATCGGGCTCGCCTTCTTGCTCGGTTCCGTGGGCGCATTCATGGCGGCAGTTCTGGTCGTGCGCAGCCTGACCCGACCGATCTCGGAGCTGGCCGTTGCCACCCGCCGGTTCGAAGCGGGCGACTATTCGCCGCCGCCGGTGCTCGATCGCGGCGACGAGATCGGCGAGCTCAGCCAGGCGCTGGCGACGATGGCCCGGGCGGTCGCCGAGCGCGAGGACCGCATCCGCGGCTGGGCGCGTCATGACCCGATTACCAACCTGCTCAACCGGGTCGGCCTCACGGAGGCGATGACCGGCAAGCTCGAGGAGGCGCCGTCGGTGCTCCTGATCATCGGGCTGGTCCGTTTGCAGGAAATCGTCAACACCGTCGGCCGGGACATCGCGGACCGGCTGATGCAGGAGGCTGGACGCCGGCTCACCTCGCTCGCTCCCGACCTCATCGTCGCCTGCGTCAGCGACAGCGCGTTCGCGGTCTTCGTCATCGGTCTCGACCGGACGGGTGCGGTGGAAATGGCGGAGCGCATCGTCGAGGCGTTCGAGAAGCCCTATCAGGAGCGCCACTTGGCGATCGACGCGACGGCGGCCGTGGGCGTGGCGCTCGCCCCCGAGCACGGTTCCGAACCGGGGCTTCTGCTGCAGCATGGAACAGCGGCGCTCAGCGCGGCCTATAGCGCCTCGAACCGGATCGCGGTCTACGACCCCGATGCCGATCCGCGCCGGCCGGAGCATCTGTCGCTGATGGTCGATCTCCGCGAGGCGGTCGAGCGCAAGGAGCTGTCGCTGCACTATCAGCCGAAGCTCGAGCTGGCGACCGGCAAGATCAGCGGCGTCGAGGCGCTCGTGCGCTGGCACCACGAGTTCCGCGGCCTGGTGCCGCCCGACCTCTTCATCCCGCTGGCCGAGGAGACCGGCAACATTCAGCGGCTGACCCGCTGGGCGCTGGCGACAGGCATTGCCCAGACCGCCCGCTGGCTCAACCGCGGCCTGGCGCTCCGCGTGTCGGTGAACCTGTCGGTGCGCGATCTCGCCGATCCGCAGCTGCCGCGGCGCGTCACCTCGCTCCTCATGTCGCACGACGTGCCGGCCGAGTCGCTGATGCTGGAGGTGACCGAAAGCGCGATCATGGGCGAGCCGGACACGGCGATCGCCGTGCTGAACCAGCTCGCCGACCAGGGGATCGCGCTGTCCATCGACGATTTCGGTATCGGCCAGTCATCGCTCGCCTATCTGCGCCGGCTGCCGGTGCGGGAGCTGAAGATCGACAAGAGCTTCGTGCAGGATCTGGTGAAGAGCACGGGCGACCAGAAGATCGTCCAGTCCGTCATCGAGCTCGGCCACCGCCTCGGCTACAAGGTGACGGCGGAAGGCGTGGAGAACGAGGATTCGCTGATCGGCCTCGGCGTGCTCGCCTGCGACTACGCGCAGGGCTATCACATCGCCAAGCCGCTCTCGCGCGACCAGATGGAGCGTTTCTTCACCGATTCCCGCTGGCCCGTAGCGCGCATCGCCGTCGCCTCCTGAGCGGCCTGCCGGCGACGAGCTGGCGGTTGCCGCGGCTTCGGGTCGATGCCAAAGTGCTTGAGTTCACAAGGATGGAGGAATGCATGCGTCGCTCGATGACTGCCGCGATCCTGGCCGGAACGCTTCTTGCGCTGCCGGCCGGAGCCGCGCTCCAGGTCGGTGCCGCCGCGCCGGATTTCACCGCCCAGGCCTCGCTCGGCGGCAAGGAGTTCACCTTCTCGCTCGCCGACGCTCTGAAGAAGGGGCCGGTCGTGCTCTATTTCTACCCAGCGGCGTTCACTCCAGGCTGCACCATCGAGGCGCACGAGTTCGCGGAGGCGACCGATGATTTCAAGAAGCTCGGCGCCACCGTCATCGGCGTGTCGCACGATCCGATCGACAAGCTCGACAAGTTCTCGGTCAGCGAATGCCGCAGCAAGTTCGCGGTGGCAGCCGACGCCGACCAGAAGATCGAGAAAGCCTACGATGCCGTACTGGCGGTGAAGCCGGAATACGCGAACCGGACCTCCTACGTGATCGCCCAGGACGGCAAGGTCGCCTACACCTACACCGACCTGGCGCCAGACAAGCATGTCGAGAACACGATGAACGCGGTCAAGGCGCTCAAGACGGCGAAGTAGGCGGGGCCGGGATAACCCGGCACATCAGCAGGATGCGGTTGCGGCCGTCGGTCCGGCGATAGCTCGCCGCGTGGCTGAGCTCCCGCAACAGGTGCAGCCCGAGACCGCCGACCTGCCGCTCCTCCAGCGGCAGGTCGAGCGGCGCCAGCGTCCGGCTGAACGGATCGAAGGCGACGCCGTTATCGGAGTAGTCGACGGTCAGCTCGGCATCGGCGAGGCCGATCGCGATCTCGGCCTCGCCCGGTTGTCCGGCGCGCGTGCCGTATTTCTCGAGATTGGTCAGAAGCTCTTCCAGCATGACCATGATCCGGGCCACATCGTCGGCGGATATGCCCCGAACGGCGGCGAATTCAGTCACGAACCGACGCACCTGTGTTGTGGCGCCGGCACCGGCCGTGACCGAGAGTCGATCCACCATGATCGGCAGCCGCCTTTCCCCCGGACCCTTCAGACCTCGATCTCGAGCCCGTCATAGGCGGTCGAGACGACAAGGCGGGCGCCGGCGCGGCTGATCTCCTCGTAGCGCTGCGTCTCCGCAAGCACCTTGTCCAGCGTCGCGTCGCTGTAGATCGGCTCGTGATGGAACATGACGAGATGTTTCACGCCGGCCTGATGCGCCAGCTCGACCCCGACGATGTTGCTGGCGTGGCCCCAGTCCTCCTTCACCGAGATGGCGTCGGCCAGCGCGTACATGGCGTCGAAGATCAGGAGATCGGCGTCGCGGAAGAAGCCGACGAACGGGTAGGAGTCGTCGAGCGCGCCGTATTTGTGCTCGGCGTCGGTCGAGTAGACGACCGTCTTGCCGTCCTTGTCGAAGCGGTAGCCGTAGGAATCGCCGGCATGGTTCTGCAGGATCGTGCGGACCGAAAGGCCGTTGATCTCGTACGGCCGGCCCGGCTCCAGCTCGATGAATTCGATGGCGGCGCCCAGGGCCCGGAAATCGACCGGGAAGCATGGCGCCGATTGCTGCTGGCGGAACGCGTCCCGCATCGCCCGGTGGCAGCCGTAGATGCGGATTTCGTTGCCGGGAATGTAGGCGGGCGTGAAGAACGGGAACCCCATGATGTGGTCCCAGTGAAGATGGGACATGAAGACATGGAACCGGTGCTTGCGCCCCGGGCCGTGGCGGGCGAGCAGCGCGTTGCCGAACTCGCGCGCTCCGGAACCGAGATCGCACAGCACGTAGTCATCGCCGCCGGCGACCAGCTCGACGCAGCTGGTGTTGCCGCCGAACGTCGATCTGACGGAGAAGGGCAGCTCCCGGTCTATGAAGGCGTCGACCGCGGCCTCGGAATCGAAGAGGCGGCCGTTCGCGGCTGTCAGCGCGGCCTTCACCTTGCCGCGGACAGCGGCGTGGCCGAGCGGCGTCGGCAGCGAGCCCCGCGTGCCCCAGAAGCGCGCGAGCACGCGCCGTCTCCTCAGCCGAGGGCGGCGACCGCCTCGGCGGTCGTCACGAAGATCGGCACGATGTTCGAGAAACGGCTGATATCGAAGATTTCCCGCACGATCGGCCGCAATGCCGCGACCGCGAGCTGGCCGTGGGTCGCCTTGGACTGCTTCGAGGCCATCAGGATGGCGCGCAGCCCCGCGCTCGAGATGTACTCGACCTCCGTGAAGTCGATCACGACGGCCGCGTAGGCCGGGCCGACCGTGCCGAGAAGCTTGGCCTGGAAGATCGGGCTGGTCTCGTTGTCGACCCGGCCGATCGGGCTCAGCACGACCACGTCGCTCTGGCGCCGCTCCTTGATCTCCACAGCGTCCCCCTTCGATCCCGCGAACCGCCCGCTGGTTCCGCCCGCTCCGCCCGAAGAGCCTATTCCGATGCAGCCCGGCGGGGAAGAGAGCAACCGGCTTGAACCGTACCGCCTTACCCGCGAGACTGGCGGCGGACCGGGGAGTCACCTCTACTCATGCGCAAGGCCAGAAACTATCGGGCGGGGACAATCCACGCACACGCGATCGACAGTCACGCCTTGGCCGGAAATCTGCTCGGCGATCCGACCCGGCGCGAGGTTCCGGTCTATGTGCCGGCCGGGCACAGCGGGAAGGGGCTGCCGCTGCTGGTCGACCTGGTCGGCTTTACCGCCGGCGGGCCGGTGCATGTCGCGTGGAAGAATTTCGGGGAGAACGTGCCGGAGCGGCTCGATCGGCTGATCGGGGCCGAAGGGATGCCGCCGGTCGTCGTTGCCTTCCCTGACTGCTTCACCCGTCTCGGCGGCAACCAGTACATCAACAGCGAGGCGGTGGGCCGCTGGGAAGATTTCCTGGTGGACGAAGTTGTCACCGACATCGAGGCACGCTTCCAATGCGGCGGCAGCGGCCGGCGCGGCGTGTTCGGCAAGAGCTCGGGCGGCTACGGCGCGATCGTGCATGCGCTGCGCCGCAGCGACGTCTGGTCGGCTGCCGCCTGCCATTCCGGCGATCTCGACTTCGCGATCTGCTACATGGGCGCCGTGTTCGATACGGTGCGGCTGCTCGGCAAGCACGACCGGTCGATCGAAACCTTCATCGCCCGCTTCGAGGCGGCGCCAAAGAAGACCGATGCCGACCTGCACGCGCTGATGACGCTGGCCATGGCCGCGACCTACGATCCGGCGCCGTCGGCGTTTCTCGGCATCCGCCTGCCGGTCGATCTCGAGACCGGCACGCTGATCGCGGAGCGCTGGCGCCACTGGCTCGACTGGGACCCCGTGCGACTGGTCGACGGGCTGGGAGACAATCTCAAGCGCCTCAAGGCCCTCTATATCGATTGCGGGACCGAGGACCAGTACAACCTCATCTTCGGTGCCCGCCAGCTCCACCGCAAGCTGACGGCGCGCGGCATCGCCCATCGCTACGAGGAGTTTCCGGACAATCACACGGGGATCGACTATCGCATGGACGAGAGCCTGCCGTTCCTCGCCAAGGCCCTCAGCGCCTGACGCCCGCGGCTCCTATGGGGCCGCGGCAAGAAGGCCGGGAACGAAATCAGGCCCGCCGTGTTGTCCGCAACACGATGATGCGGAGATTCGGCAATGCCTCACCTCTATGTCCGCGGTTGGGTTCTCGGGGGGATAAGCCTTGCGGCCCTGTCGGCCTGCAGCAACTGGAACAATCACCCTGCAAGCAGCCAATCCAACGCACAGCCAGCGGCCACCTCCTATGGGAGCGCGCGGCCTGCGCCCACGCAATACGCCTCGGCCGCGCCCGCACCGGCAGCAAGACCTGCCCAGGTTCAGCCGGCGCAACACGAGATGACGCCCAAGATGGTGCAGCAGGTACAAGCGAGCCTGCAGCAGCAGGGGCTCTACAGGGGGAGCGTCGACGGTTTATGGGGACCGGCGACTCAGGCCTCTCTCAAGAGCTACCAGCAGTCGCACGGCCTGACCGCGACTGGTGAGGTCGACTCGCCGACGCTCGCCGCGCTCAGCCTGCCGAGCGATGGCGCCATCCCGACCGACCAGTCCTCGCAGCAGAATGCGCCGGCTCAGGAGACCGACAGCCCGCCGCCGGACAACCACCCGCCACAGGGCGACCAGCCGCAGAACAACAGTGCGCCTCCGAGCGACCAGTCCGGCTCGACGCCGCCGGACAACAACGCGCCGCCGCAGCAACAGCAGCAGTGAACGGCACTTCCTCGACGGGGACGCCGTTTCCCCGTCGCCGCGGCTGCGGTTAGCGTTCGAGCCGGTCAGGCGACTTGGTGCAATTCGTAGTCCCGGTCGCTTGCCAATCCCAGCATCACGTCGATGTTCTGGACTGCTGCTCCGGATGCGCCCTTGCCGAGATTGTCCGCGCGCGCGACGAGGAGGGCCACGCCCGTCGCGTCGCTGGCAAAGACGAAAAGCTCCATCCGGTTGGTACCGTTGAGCGTTTCCGGGGAGAGCCCGGCGGGCACCTCGTCAACCACCGAGACGAAGCGTTGCCCGGCGAACCGGTCTGTCAGCACGCCGAGCAGGTCGCGCCGCGTCGGACGGCCCGGCAGGCTCGCGAGATCCAGCGGCACCTGGACCAGCATGCCCTGCCGCCAGGCGCCGTAGCCCGGCCAGAACAGCGGCGTGCGATTGAGGCCGCCATAGACGCGGATCTCGGGCACATGCTTGTGCTGCAGCTGCAGGCCGTAGAGGCGGTAGGGATCGGCTGCCGCGCCTCCGCCCTTGCCCTCATACGCGTCGATCAGCTGGCGTCCGCCGCCGGAATAGCCCTCGACGGCGTGGACATGGATCGGGTGATCGGCCGGCAGCAGGCCGGCATCGACCAGCGGCCGGATAAGCGCTACGGCACCCGTCGGATAGCATCCGGGGTTCGCGACGCGGCTCGCGCCGCGGATCGCCTCGGCCTGGCCGGGCAGCAGCTCGGGGAAACCGTAGATCCAGCCTTCGGCGGTGCGGTGCGCGGTGCTCGCATCGAGCACCCGGACATGCGGGTTGTCGATCAGGGCCACCGCCTCGCGTGCGGCGTCGTCGGGCAGGCAGAGCACGGCGAGATCGACGGCGTTGAGGAGCCGGCGGCGCGCGGCCGCATCCTTGCGATGCTCGGGTGCGATCGAGACCAGCTCGATATCGTCGCGGCCGGCCAGACGCGCCCGGATCTCGAGCCCCGTCGTTCCCGCCTCGCCGTCGATGAAGATCGCGGGCCGTGCCATCGCGCTGCTCCTGCCCTGCTGCTCCATGCCACGATATAGAAGCCGCTTCGGGCGTGACCAAGCGCCGATCGCGGAACGCTGGCCTGCCTTACGTGCTTCCAGGTGTCGAAGAGGGAGATGCAGTGAACGTCGAGAGAATCTTCGCCAGTCTGGCGAGCAAGGTGTCGAAATGGAGCGGGCGCCCGCCCGCCTTCGCGATGGCGGCTGTGTTCGTGGTCGGCTGGGCGGTCTCGGGGCCGTTCTTCCGGTTCTCCGACACCTGGCAGCTGGTCATGAACACCGTCAGCAGCATCGTCACGTTCCTGGTCGTGTTCCTCATCCAGAACACCCAGGCACGCGACAGCGAGGCGATCCAGGCGAAGCTCGACGAGCTGATCCACGCCACCGAGACGGCCGACAGCCGCTACATCGCGATCGAGCGTCTGCCGGACGAGGACATCGAGCGCTTCCGCGAGAAGCACGGGCCGCGGCCCCTCCACGAGGAGGAAGCGCGGCGCCCGTGATTCTAGTGTTGTGACTCCGACGGTTGTTGCCTCTTTGTCGTCATGGCCGGACTTGTTCCGGCCATCCACGTCGGGCCGCTCAGCCGTTGCACGACGTGGATGCCCGGGACGAGCCCCATAGGCGCTGAGATAACGATGGATGTACCGGCGAGGCCCCTCCCTGTCCCTCCCCCGCAAGCGGGAGAGGGGACGAAGCGGCGCTCACGGTGCCGCTTCCGGTTCCGGAGGGGAGCGCGGTATCCAGGGAGCGTCCCCTGCCATGAAAATGTGGAGGAGAAACATTGCGATTCCAACCATATGGTCTTCGGCGCCCCCTCCCCCCATCCCCCTCCCGCGAGGGGAGGGGGAGATCTCAAGGGCAGCGTTCCCCCTCCCCTTGCGGGAGGGGGACAGGGGGAGGGGTGCCACCGCTCCGGCGTGCGGTGGCTCTCTCCCGCCCGAGCGCTATGGCATGCACACATCCAAGCGGGCATCGCGACTGCGGATGCACCCCCACCCAACCCTCCCCCGCAAGCGGGAGAGGGCGGATGGAAGCCCTCTCCCGCTTGCGGGGGAGGGTTGGGTGGGGGTCGTGCCGCCGCTCCGTCGTCGCCACCGCGCCATCGACACGGGCATGTCGAGATGTGTGCATGCCATAGCGCCCGAGCGGGAGAGGGGGCCAGCGCACTGCTAAAACGGCTTATCTTAGCGCCTATGGGGACGAGCCCGGGCATGACGGTCAGGGAGCGGCGGGAGCCATCCGTAAAAGTCAGGACGCGAGGGTGATGAGGCCCTGCCGTGTCGGGCGCGTCTAAAGCGGCTTCGAACGCGTCGGCGTGTAGTAGAGCATCCCCTCGCCGTACGAGATGACGAGGTGGAGCGCCTTCAACACATTCATGCCGATGCGGAGCTCGGCGGGTTCGCCGGGCTTGATGTGGCTGCCGATCGGCGGCGCCTGGCCGTCGCGATAGGCGATGACCGATATTTGCGGGTTGTGCACGATCACGCCGCCCAGCGTCAGCGTGTGGAATTCCGTGGTCCAGCGGCGCAGCGTCCGCCCGTCCGCCTGCAGCACGACGTCCGCCGGCGTGAGCTGGGCACTGTCCTCGTTGATGTTGAAGCTGCGCGCGGCGAGGGAGAGCGGCATGCTCGTACCGGCCGAACCGGTATCGATCTGGGCATCGACTTGTGCGCCGTCGAGCACGACCGGCACGGTAATGCGCCGCGTTCCCGGATCCACGTGGAGCGGGACCGTCGAATAGGTGTTCGACCAGTAGACCACCCGGCCCGGGCAATGATCGACGTCGTAGAGATTGAGCTGGCCCGCCGACGGGTCGAGCTCGACCTCGTAGCCCGAGAGATAGTCCGAGCCGAAGGCGCCCACGGGCTGGCCGTCGGTTCCGTCGCCGCCCTCCGGGGTCAGCACGAACATCTCGTTCTCGCTGCGCGCCGAACCGAGCCGCAGCAGCGGCACTCGGGTCCGCTCGTAGAAATTGCCGTCGGTCGCCCCGAACGCATCGTTGACCTTGGAGGTCAGGTAGACGATGTCGCTGACATTGAACGTCTCGAGCCCGTAGAGCGGCGCGTGGATGTCCTCGATCGGCAGCTGCGCGCGCTCGGCGAAGCGCCGGGTCAGCGCGCTGTAGCGGAACCCGGTCGAGACCACCAGCTGGACCGGGACATTGGCGACGGTTGCCGAGACGAGGAGCGGGCTGCCGTCCCTGACCGTCGCCTCGGCAGAGGCGACCCGGTGGAGGCGGCAGGCCGGCTCGGCGAAGGCAGCGGTGGCGCACAGCGCGAGCGCCGTCGAAGCGGCGAGAAGGGTTCGAAGACTTGGCATGGCAACGCCTCGTCTGGGTGACTGCGCTGCAGTCTACGCCCGAAACGGTAGCAGGGAAAGCGACGGGCGGGTCAGCTGCCCGAGTCCCATGGGCAGGCGGTCGGCCGCGGATGGGACCGGCGCTCCGGCGGCACCTTGCAGTCGTCGACGCGCTGCTCGTCGGACGCCTTGTCGCTGAGGCGCTCCTTGCCGGTAAGAACCCGGGGCACCAAGGCCGCCGGCAGGCCCGGTGGAGGGCCGGCGGCCGCGGTGGCGGTCTGTTTCGGCTCGTCCGCCGGCGCGGCGACGGCCAGGACGGCGAGCAGGGGCAGAACTGAAATCGGTCGCATGGCGGCGCTCCCGGATCGGCGAGCCGCCACGCCTACAGGGTCGATGCCGCCGCCCGCACTCCGGTTCTTGCGCCGGTCAAGAGTTCTAACAGAAATGAATCTCTCAATTTCAATAACTTGTCGTCATTCCCGCGAAGGCGGGAATCCAGGGCCGCAAGCGCCGGCGCCAAGTCCCCTGGATCCCCGCCTTCGCGGGGATGACAGTAATGCCCTTCATTTACAATGGCATGTTCCGGGCGGCTTCTAAGGTTTCCGCCCGGTCCAGGTGGCGTTGGTGGGGCCGAGCGGCACGGTCGTCATGCTCATCTTGGCGCTCGCATCCTTCACCTGCCGCGAATAGGCGATGTAGATGAGCGTGTCGCTGGCGCGATCGTAGATCCGGCGGATCGCGATCGACTTGAAGATCAGGCTGGCGCGCTCGGAGAACACCTCCTCGCCCGATTTGCCCGTGTCGATGCTGCCGACGGTGATCGGCCCGGTCTGGCGACAGGCGATGGCCGAGTTCGACGGATCCTCGAACCAGTTTCCCTTGGTCAGCCGGTCGATCACGGAGCGCTCGAAATGCGTGAGATGGCAGGTGACGCCCTGCACTTTCGGATCGGGGATCGCCTCGACCACGAAGCCGTTGCCGGTCCAGTCGTTGCGGAAGCTGCCGACCTCGTCGGCCCGCGCGGCCGTCACCGCCGCCAGGCCGACGAGCGCTACCATCGCCAAGCGCATGCCTTGGTTCCCCCTGAATGAAGGCCGGGCCGTCAGGCGCCGGGCCGATAGGTCAAGATGGTCGTCGAAAGCGGCGGCAGAGTCAGCACCAGCGATTGGCCGTGGCCGTGCCAGGGCCGCGGATCGCTCCATACGCCCCCGCTATTGCCCATGCCGCTGCCGCCATAGTCGCGAGCATCGGTATTGATGCGTTCCTGGTACCAACCCGCCAGCGGCGCGCCCACGCGGTAGCCGACACGCGGCACCGGCGTGAAGTTGCACGCGATGACGGCGATTTCGCCCTCTCCCGCACAGCGGAGATAGCTGAGGCAGCTCTGGTCGGCATCGTTGGCGTCGATCCAGCGGAACCCGCCGGGCATGGCGTCGAGCCGGTGCAGCGCCGGCTCGGACCGGTACAGGTTGTTGAGATCGCGGACCAGGAGCTGGACGCCGCGATGCATCGGATCGCCGGTCAGGTGCCAGTCGAGGCTGGTGTCGTGGTTCCACTCGTGCTCCTGACCGAACTCGCAGCCCATGAACAGCAGCTTCTTGCCGGGGTGCGACCACATGAAACCATAGTAAGCGCGCAGATTGGCGAACCGTTGCCAGCGGTCGCCCGGCATGCGGCCGAGCAGGGAGCGCTTGCCGTGCACCACCTCGTCATGGCTGAGCGGGAGGATGAAGTTCTCGCTGAAGGCGTAGAGCAGGCCGAAGGTCAGGTCGTTGTGGTGGTAGCGGCGATGCACCGGCTCCTTCGACATGTAGCGGAGCGTGTCGTTCATCCAGCCCATGTTCCACTTGTAGCCGAAGCCCAGCCCGCCCAGCCAGGTTGGCGCGGAAACCATGGGCCAAGCCGTTGATTCCTCGGCTGCCGTGGTGGTGCCGGGCGCCTCGCCGAAGGTCAGCTCGTTGAGCCGGCGGAGAAA
>DATGFU010000433.1:0-2572 GCA_035308865.1 Allostellaceae bacterium
TGCCACAGATACGCCTCATCTCGCCGCTAACGTCTACACGGTGTAAGCTGCATGCGACAGATCATGAACGCCGCCGTCCTCAGCACCCCACCGAGCGAGCCGCTTCGGCCTCCCGCCCCCGCCGATCAGGAGTCGGCGCTCGCCGCCCTGACCGACCTTCTCGTCGAGCGCGGCCTGGTCGACGTGCGGACGCTGGAGCGGGCGCGGCGCGTGGCCGCGGAGAGCGGCCAGCGGCTCGACGCAGTGCTGATCCAGCTGGGTCTCGTCGGCGAGCGCGGGCTTGCCGAATCCTTCGCGGCCCTGCTCGGCATCCGCATTGTCAATGCCGAGCGCTTCCCCGAGGAGCCGCTCCTGCCCGAGCGGCTCAAGCCCAAATTCCTGCGGCGGGCGCGGGTGGTGCCGATCGGCGTGGAGAACGGCCGTCTGGTGGTCGCCATGGCCGATCCGCTGGACGCTTTCGCCCGGAATGCCGTCGCGATGGCCACCGGCTCCCCGGTCGAGGTCGAGGTGGCGGTGCCGATCGAGCTCGATGCTGCGCTCGACCGGCTCTATCCCGACCAGGCGCAGGGCGACGCCGTGATCGATGAGGCCGGCCAGTCGGGCGAGCCGCTCGAAGAGGATGCCGAGCGCCTCAAGGATCTAGCAAGCGAGGCGCCGGTCATCCGTCTCGTCAACCAGATCATCGCGCGGGCGGTCGAGACCCAGGCCTCCGACATCCATATCGAGCCGTTCGAGGACCAGCTGCGGGTGCGCTACCGCTACGACGGCGTGCTGCACGAGGCGGACTCGCCGCCGCACCGCCTCGCCGCGGCGATCGTGTCACGCGTCAAGATCATGTCCAAGCTCGACATCGCCGAGCGGCGGTTGCCCCAGGACGGGCGGCTCAAGCTGGCGGTGCGCGGCCAGGAGATCGATTTCCGTGTCTCGACGGTGCCCTCGCTCTACGGCGAGAAGGTGGTGCTGCGCGTGCTCGACCGCACCGCCGTCGAATTCGACTTCTCGAAGCTCGGCATGCCAGTGGTGGCGACCCGCCATTTCAAGGGCGGGCTGGAGCTGCCCAACGGTATCGTGCTGGTGACCGGCCCGACCGGCAGCGGCAAGACCACGACGCTCTATACCGGGCTGCTGCAGATCAATTCGGTGGTGCGGAACATCATCACCATCGAGGACCCGATCGAGTATCAGCTGCGCGGAATCACCCAGATCCAGGTCAAGCCGCAGATCGGCAACACCTTCGCCCATCTTCTGCGATCGATCCTGCGGCAGGATCCCGATGTCATCATGGTCGGCGAGATCCGTGACCTCGAGACGGCGCAGATCGCCGTGCAGGCGGCGCTCACCGGGCATCTCGTGTTGTCGACGGTCCATACGAACTCGGCTGCGGCCACGATCACCCGGCTCCGCGACATGGGGCTGGAGGATTATCTCATCACCGCGGTGCTGCGCGGCGTGCTGGCGCAGCGGCTGGTGCGCCGGCTCTGCCACAGCTGCCGGCGGGCGGCCGACGCGCCGGCCGAGATGGTCGAGCGCTTCCAGCTCCAGCGCTTTGCCAGCCACGGGCGATTGCAACTCTGGCATCCGACCGGCTGCCCGCAATGCCGCGGCACCGGCTATCGGGGCCGCATGGCGATCGCCGAATATCTCCTGCCCGACGAGGCGGTCGAGCGGCTGATCTTCGCCCGCGCCGACCATCTTGCGATCGAACGCGCGGCCATCGAATCCGGGATGATCTCGATGTTCGATTCCGGGCTGGAAGCCGCCGTGGCCGGAACCACGACGATCGAGGAGGTCGTCCGGGCCGTCCGGGCGGAAGCCTGAGCAGGGTCCCGATGCCGGCTTTCCGCTACACCGCGCTCGACGCCGCCGGCCACACGCTCCGCGGCGTGATGGACGCGCCCGACGAGGCGACGGTCGTCGCGCGGCTGCAGCGCCAGGGCCAGATCCCGATGCGTGCCGAGCCGGCCGGAAAGCGCAACGCGCTGGCCGAGCTCCTGACCATCGAATTCGCCCGGCGGCAGTCGCTGACCCGCCAGGACGTGGCAAACGTCACGCGCGAGCTGGCGACCATGCTCGCGGCCGGCCAGGATCTCGACCGGGCGCTGCGCTTCATCGTCGAGACGGCGCCCAATCCCAGGGTGCGCGGGGTGATGGACCGGGTCCGCACGAAGGTGCGCGGCGGCAGCGCGCTCGCCGCCGCTCTCGCGCAGGAGCCGGCGAGCTTCAGCCGCCTCTATATCGGCCTCGTCCGGGCCGGCGAGGCGGGCGGCACGCTGGGCGAGACACTGGCGCATGTCGCGGGCCTGCTCGAGCGGCAGCGAGCCCTGGCCGCCTCGATCCGCTCGGCCCTGATCTACCCGGCCGTGCTGGCCGTGGTCGCCGTGCTGTCGATCATCTTCCTGCTCACCTGGGTCCTGCCCGAGTTCCAGCCGATCTTCGCGGAAAGCGGCACCAGCCTGCCACTGCTCACCCAGATGATCATGCTGCTCGGCACGATCGTTTCCTCGGCCGGGCCGTGGGCGGCGGCCGTGCTGCTGATTGCCGCGCTGGTCGCGTCGCGGCTGGTGAAGCGGCC
>DATGFU010000434.1:0-11746 GCA_035308865.1 Allostellaceae bacterium
GGTTGAGGGCGTCGGGCATTACCGGCGGCTGGGCACCACCATCGACGATGCGGTCGGCGAGGCCTTCGACAAGGCGGCGAAGCTGCTGGGCCTGGGATATCCCGGCGGCCCGGCGCTGGAGCGGGCCGCCGCCGCCGGCGATCCCGAGCGCTTCGCCCTGCCGCGGCCGATGCTCGGCCGGCCCGGCTGCGACTTCTCCTTCTCCGGCCTCAAGACCGCGGTCCGCCACGCCGCCGCGGCGCTGGCGCCGGAGGATGCGCGAGGCCGCGCCGATCTCGCCGCCTCCTTCCAGCGCGCTGTCGCCGCCTCGCTCGCCGACCGCACCCGCAATGCCGCCGCGATGTTCCGCACGCTCCATCCCGCAGGCCGGCACCTCGTGGTGGCCGGAGGCGTCGCGGCGAATGCCGTCATCCGCGCCGCGCTGGACCGGGTCGCGGACGGTTCCGGCCTGGCGCTCGCCTTGCCGCCGCCCGCGCTCTGCACCGACAACGGCGCCATGGTCGCCTGGGCCGGGGTGGAGCGGCTGCGGCTCGGCCTCACCGACGGGCTCGACTTCGCGCCGCGGCCGCGCTGGCCGCTCGATCCGGCGGCGCCCAAGGCCGCCTTCGCAGGGGTGAAGGCATGACCCGGTTCCATCGCATCGGCATCGTCGGCGGCGGCGCCTGGGGCACGGCGCTGGCCGCCACGCTGCAGCGCGCCGGCGCCGCCGTCCGCCTCTGGGCGCGCGAGGCCGAGGTCGCCGACGCCGTCAACCGCCGCCACGAGAACCCGCTCTTCCTCCCCGGCGTGCAGCTGCCCGACTCCATCGTCGCCACCAACGTGCTGGCCGAGGCGGCCGGCGGCGCCGAGGCGCTGCTGCTCGTCGTGCCGGCCCAGCACATGCGCGAGGCCGCCCGCGCGCTCGCCCCCTTCCTGCCGTCCGGCACGCCGCTCGTCATCGCCACCAAGGGCATCGAGAGCGGCACCGGCGCGCTGATGGGCGAGGTGCTGGAAGCCGAGCTGCCGGACCATCCCCGCGCCGTGCTGTCGGGTCCCACCTTCGCGATCGAGGTGGCGCGCGGCATGCCCACCGCCGTGACGCTCGCCGCCGATGATCCGGCGCTGGGCGCGGCGTTGCTCGCCACGCTTGGCACCGCCAGCTTCCGGCCCTATCTCTCCGACGATCCGGTCGGCTCGGAGATCGGCGGCTCGGTCAAGAACGTGCTCGCCATCGCCTGCGGCATCGTCACCGGCCGCGGCCTCGGCGACAATGCGCGCGCCGCCCTCATCACCCGCGGCCTCGCCGAGATGACCCGGCTTGCGGTGGCCAAGGGCGGCCGGGCGGCGACGCTGATGGGTCTCTCGGGGTTGGGCGATCTCACGCTGACCTGCACCGCGCTCCAGTCGCGCAACTGCTCGCTCGGCGTGGCGCTCGGCCAGGGCCAGAAGCTCTCATCGGTGCTGGCCTCGCGCCGCTCCGTCGCCGAGGGCGTCGACACGGCCACCGCCGTGGCCTCTCTCGCCCGCCGCCTCAAGGTCGACATGCCGATCGTTGCCGCCGTGGAAGCCATCCTCCACAAGGGCGCCGCCATCGACGACGAAATCCGCCGGCTGCTGTCCCGCCCGTTCAAGGCGGAAGGATGAATGCCCCTCTCCTGCCCTTCAGGGCGGAGAGGGAGGGGCCCATTGCGTCAGCAATGGGAGGGTGAGGTGGGTCGCGCCGAACCCGGAAATCCCCCGCCTCACCCCGACCCTCTCCACCCCCAGGGGCGGAGAGGGAGGAATGGCGTCTTACCGCACGTCCAGCCCGAGCTGGTGGTAGAGGCCCATCACGTCCCAGTTGTCCCAGGATTCGACCACCCGGCCGTCCTGGACGCGGGCGATCACCGTGCCGGTGATGTGGACGGGCTTGCCGGTCGGCGAGATGCCGATGCCATTGCCGGTATGGACGCCGTGGGCGGTGCAGCGCACCGCGACGCGGTCGCCCGCCACCAGCGTCTCGTCGACCTTGACCTCGACATCGGAAAAGGCCGAGCGGAACGCCCGGTGCGCCGATTTGAACTGCTCCCGGCCGGTGGTCCGGCCGCTGCAGCCGGGCTGCTGAAGATCGTGACCGACCCAGTGTTCGGCGAACACCTCGTCGATGACGTCCTCGCGCCCCCTGTTCCAAGCCTCGTCGATCCAGCGCTGCAGGATCGCGGGGTCCGCCTTCTCGATCATGGCGTTTCCCTCGGGACGCGCCGCGGCCGATGAACACAACAGCCACTCGGGCGAACCGTCCCGTCCGCCCCCTGCGCATCACCTTGACTGATGCGGCGTCTCTAGCACGGGTCTGCGCCGATTGCACGCGGGACCCGCGTCAAGTGGCAAATATGGGGCAGATCAGATGTTGCGGCGCAAATCGGGGATGCCGGTGATGCGGTCGAGTTCGGCGAGATCGTCCGGCGTCAGCGTCCAGTCGGCGGCGGCGGCATTGGCCTCGACCTGCTCGGGCCGCGTCGCCCCGGCGATGATGCTCCCGACGCCGGGCCGCGCCGCCAGCCAGGAGAAGGCGAGCTCGAGGATCGTGTGGCCCCGGGCCTCGGCGAAGGCGGTGAGCCGGTCGACGATGTCCCAGTTCTTCTCGGTGCCGAACCGGCCGGCGATCGGCTTCATCACGTCGAACCGCGTGCCGGCCGCCGCCGCCTCGCCGCGCCGGTACTTGCCGGTCAGCATCCCGCTCGCCAGCGGGAAATACGGCAGCAGGCCGAGCCCGAAACGCTCCATCACCGTGGCGAGGTCGGGCTCGACGATGTCGCGCCGCAAGAGGCTGTACTCGTCCTGGCACGAGATGAACCGGTCGGCGCCCAGCTCTCCGGCGAGGAACTGCGCTTCCACCACCTGCCAGGCCGGCATGTTCGACAGGCCGACATACCGCACCTTGCCCTGGCGGATCAGGTCGTCGCAGGCGCGCACCGTCTCGTCGAGCGGCGTTCCCGGATCGGGCCGGTGAAACTGGTAGAGATCGATGTAGTCGGTCTTGAGGTTCGCCAGGCTGCGCTCCGCCGCCTTCATGATGTAGTCGCGCGAGCCGTTGCGGATCACCGGCGTCGAGCCGTCGGCGCGGCGCGAGACGCCCCATTTGGTCCCGATGATCACGTCCTTGCGGCGATGGCGTAGCGCCGGGGCGAGGTTCGCCTCCGACTTGCCTTCGCCGTAGCTCTCGGCGGTGTCGATGAAAGTTATGCCGAGATCGAGCGCCCGGCCGACCGTGGCGTCGACGTCGAGATCGTCGCGGAAGCCGAAATTGTTGGCCCCGAGCCCGACCAGCGAGACCAGCAGGCCGGAGCGGCCAAGCGTCCGATATTGCATGGGGGCAGCCTCGCGAATGTGTCGGTGCGGCCCATGCTAAGCGATCAGGCGGTGCCGGCGCCACGGCCGGATGTCAGGCCGTCTTGTCGTCGTTGCGTATGACCGGGGACAGGGAAGCCAAGCCTTCCTTTGGGAGCGGCGGAAACGACCTACCGCATCGCCCCGGTGTTGGTCGCCCGCGGCCTGTCAAGGTGCTGCTGCCGATACCCCGACGCCCGACGGCCAGCGGTCTATGAGAAGTGGCGCGCGCCGTGCCACGCACCAGGCATCTCCCATCCCGGCACGCACGCGCTGGAGGCGAAGTGCCAGGGCATCAAGAACGGGTGTTGCTAAATGACGACTGGAGTCTGCACGGGTGACGAAGCAGCCCTGCCGTTTTCGCGGCGCGCGAACTCGACGCGTTTCGCCTGGACCTCGGCGCCGTGCTCCTCGGCCCAGCGGGAGAGCGCCTGGATCGGCTGGCAAAGCGTTCGGCCGAGCGGCGTCAGGGCGTATTCGACGCGCGGCGGGCTTTCCGGCCAGACCCTGCGCTCGACGATGCCGGAGGCCTCGAATTGCCTCAGATGCTTGGTCAATTCGCGCTGGGTGACGCCCGACATCGCGCGCTTCAGCGCGCTGAAACGCAGCGTCTGCCGCTCCGCGTCCAGTAGTTGGGAGAGCAGGTTCACCGACCATTTGTTGGCGATCAGGCTGAGCGTCGTGAAGACCGGGCAGTCCCTGTGATCTACCTGCATGGCATCGCCTCCGCCCGAACTCGGGCTATCGGTATATCTATGCATACTACGTATGGAATAGCTGCCTTCTTTTCAATAGATACCAGCGATCTATATCCTACCGGCGTTCACCAATTCGGGAAACTGCCATGACCACCATCCTCCATATCGACGCGAGCGCCCGCTACGAGGGCTCGGTCACGCGGCCGCTTTCGGCCAAGGCCGTCGAGAAGCTGCGCGCGGCCGACCCCGGCGCGACCGTCGTCTACCGCGACCTCACCGGCGCGCCGCTGCCGCATATCGAACCGAACTTCCTGGCCGGGATCTTCGGAGTGTCGCAGGAGCGAGAGGCCGGCGAGGCGCTCCGGCGCTCCGACGCGCTGGTCGACGAGCTGCTCGCCGCCGACGTCCTCGTCATCGGCGCACCGATGTATAATTTCGGCGTGTCGTCGCAGCTCAAGGCGTGGATCGACCACGTCGCTCGCAACGGCAGGACGTTCCGCTACACCCCGGAAGGCCCGGTCGGCCTCGTCACCGGCAAGCGCGCGATCGTCGTCACCGCCACCGGCGGCATCTACAGCGACGGCCCGATGGCCGCCTACGATCACGTCGTACCCTATCTGAAGCAGGTTCTGGGCTTCATCGGCATCACCGACGTCACCTCCATCGTCGCCGATCGCCAGGGGCTGGGACCCGAGGCGGCGGCAGACGGCGTCGCGGCGGCGCACGCGCTGCTCGAGGCGGCCTGAGCCCCGCTTGCGGCGGAGGGCAGGGGCGGCGTCCGCGCCCTTGCCGCCGCCGCGTCCGCGGCTCATGTTTCCGTCTCTCGTGACGGGAGCATGCCGATGCCGAGAGCCGGACAGGTCATCGAACTCGACCAGGGAGAGGCGCTGTGGCAGGAGCTGCGGCGCGAGGCGCTGTCGGCGGCAGCGCAGGAGCCGGTCCTGGCCGGCCTGATGCACGCGACGATCCTCGGCCACGAGAGCCTGACCGACGCGCTCGCGTATCACCTGGCGCTCAAGCTGGGCAACGGCCATGTCGACCGGCTGACCATCCGCGAGCTCTGCGCCGAAGCCTATGCCGCCGATCCCGAGATCACGCGCAAGCTCGAGCGCGATCTGTGGGCGGTGCGCGACCGCGATCCGGCGTGCCGCTCCTATCTGCAGCCGTTCCTCCTGTTCAAGGGATCGGCCGCGCTGCAATCCTACCGCGTCGCCCATTACTACTGGGAGCAGGGGCGGGAGCTGCTGGCGCTGCAGCTGCAGAGCCAGATCTCCGAGACCTTCCAGGTCGATATCCACCCGGCGGCGCGGCTGGGCGCCGGCGTGTTCCTGGATCACGGCACCGGAATCGTCATCGGCGAGACCAGCGTGGTCGGCGACGACGTCTCGATCCTGCAATCCGTCACGCTCGGCGGCAACGGCAAGGAGCGCGGCGACCGCCATCCCAAGATCGATCGCGGCGTGCTGATCAGCGTCGGCGCCAAGGTGCTGGGCAATATCCGGGTGGGCGAGGGGGCCCGCATCGGCGCCGCCTCCGTCGTGCTGCACGACGTGCCGGCGCATTCGACGGTCGCCGGCGTCCCGGCCAAGGTCGTGCGCGGACCCTGCCCGCTCGAGCCGTCGAAGACCATGGATCACAGCTTCGGCGAAGGGATCTGACGGGATCGGAGCGATGAGCGCCGCAACGGCGATCGTCGTCGGCGTCGGTGCCGAGCGTGGCCTCGGCGCGGCCCTGTGCCGTCGCTTCGCGGCCGCGGGGCTCCATGTCCATGTCGCCGGCCGGACTGCCGCGAATATCGAGGCGGTAGCAGGGTCCATCAAAGCCTCGGGCGGCGACGCGACCGCGGTTGTCACCGACACGACGGTTGAAGCCGACGTCATCCGGCTCTTCGACCAGGCGGATCCGGTGCCGGAGCTGGTCGTCTACAACGCCGGCAACAACTATCCGGGCGACTTCCGCGAGGTCACGGCCGCCGACTTCGAGAAAGTGTGGCGGGTCGGCTGCTTCGGCGGGTTCCTGGTCGGCCGCGAGGCGGCGCGGCGGCTGGTGGCGCAGGGCCGCGGCACGGTGATCTTCACCGGCGCCTCGGCGAGCCTGCGCGGCCGGCCGGGCTACGCGGCCTTCGCCGCGGCGAAGGCCGGGTTGCGCATGATCGCGCAGAGCATGGCGCGGGAATACGGGCCGCACGGCGTCCATGTCGCGCATGTCGTGATCGATGGCGGCATCGCCGGCGAGCGGCTGCTGAGCCGGGTGCCGCAACTGGCCGAGCAGCGCGGACCCGACGGGCTGCTCGGGATCGAGGCGATCGCCGAGGCCTACTGGCAGATCCATCGCCAGCACCGCTCGGCCTGGACGCATGAACTCGATCTGCGCCCCTACAAGGAAGGCTTCTGACCGATGAGCCTGGATCCGCAGACGCTCGGGCGCCTGCCGCATGTCGAGGGGGTGCTGAACTACCTGGGGCCGATGACGGAACGGCCGCACCGCTACACCTACGATCCGCCGCCCGGCATGCCCGACACCAACGCGATCTATGCGCCGGTTTCGGCACCGATCCATAATCTCCGCCCGATCGCCGGGACCTTGTCGCTCGACGCGGAGGGCGTCCGTCTGCTGCGGAGCCCGAGCGCGCTCCGCGACTTCGACGACGCCACGACCGTCGAGCGGATCTACTACCCCGAGATCCAGCGCCTCGTCGCCGAGACCGCCGGTGTCGAGCGCGTCGTCGTCTTCGATCACACCATCCGGCGGCGACTGGGCCGTGAGAAGGATCGTGCCGGCGGCCCGTCGCGCGAGCCGGTACCGCGTGTCCACAACGACTATACCGAACGGTCGGGGCCGCAGCGGGTGCGCGACCTGATGGGCGAAGAGGCCGATGCGCTGCTTAGGCGGCGCTTCGCCATCATCAATGTCTGGCGGCCGATCGTCGCCCCGCTCCTCGACGCCCCGCTCGCCGTCTGTGACGCGAGCAGCGTCGCGGCGGAGGATTTCCAGACGATGGATCTCCTCTACCGCGACCGCACGGGCGAGATCTACGTGGTCCGGCCCAGCGAGCGGCACCGCTGGCTCTACGCGCCGGCGATGGCGGCGGACGAGGTGCTGCTGTTCAAATGCTACGACTCACAGAATGCCGGTACGGCACGCTTCGCGCCGCATTCGGCCTTCAATGATCCGACCGCGCCCGAGGACCGGCTGCCGCGCGCCAGCATCGAGGCGCGGGCGCTCGCTTTCTTCGCTGCCTGAAAGGAAGCCTCAGCCTGCCTCGATGTAGTGGCAGGCGGCCACATGGCCGCCGCCGTAATCCTTCAGCGGCGGTTCGGCCTCGGCGCAGAGCGCGGTTGCCTTGGGGCAGCGTGTGCGGAAGCGGCAGCCTGACGGCGGGTCGATCGGCGAGGGCAGGTCGCCCTGCGCACGGACCCGCGGCTTCGCCCGTTCCAGCTTCGGATCGGGCAAGGGCACTGCCGAGATCAGCGCCTGCGAATAAGGATGGAGCGGGCGGCGGTAGAAATCGTCGCGCTCGGCGATCTCCATCACCTTGCCGAGATAGAGCACCATCACCCGGTGGCTGATATGCCGGACCACCGCGAGGTTGTGCGAGATGAAGAGGTAGGAGAGGCCGAGCCGCTGCTGCAGGCCCATCAGCAGGTTGATGATCTGCGCCTGCACCGAGACGTCGAGGGCCGAGACCGGCTCGTCGCAGACCAGGAGCTTCGGCTCGAGCACTAGGGCGCGGGCGATGCCGATGCGCTGCGCCTGGCCGCCGGAAAATTCGTGCGGGTAGCGGCCGAGCCAGTGCTGGTGGCCGCCGACCAGTCGAATCGTCTCAACCACCTTCGCCTGGCGCGTCTCGGCCGTGCCGGCGCCCGGGAAGTTCCGCAGCGGCTCTTCGACGATCCGCCGCACGGTCATGCGCGGGTCGAGCGAGGCCAGCGGGTCCTGGAAGATGATCTGCATGTTGCGCCGCTCGCGCCGCAGCGCCTCGGCATGGAGCGCGCCAAGATCGCTGCCGAGCCAGACCACCTTGCCGGCGCTGGGCTCGACCAGACGCAACACTGCACGGCAGAGCGTGGACTTGCCGCAGCCGGACTCGCCGACGATGCCCAGCGTCTCGCCGGGCGGCAGATCGAAGCTGACCCCGTCCACCGCCTTGACCGTGCGCACCGGGCCGAACAGGCCTTCCCGCCTCAGCGGGAAATGGACCTTGAGATCGCTGACGCTGAGCAGCGGGTTCATTGCCGGGCTCGCTCATGCGGACGATGGCGGCGGAATGCGCTCCGCTTTTCCGCCCTACGGCGCGGCGAGTAGGCCGGAAAAGCGGAGCGCATTCCGCCGCGCCACGTCACAGCGCCACCCTATGGCAGGCGAGCGACCGCGGCGGCAGGGATTGCAGCGCCGGCCGCCGGTCGCGACAGATATCGATGCCGATCGGGCAGCGCGGCACGAAGGGACAGCCTTCGACGTCGCGGGCGAGCGAGGACGGCTGGCCGGGAATGGTCGTCAGCGGCCCGTGGGTCCGCTCGTCGAGCCGCGGCATCGAGGCCAGCAGGCCCTGCGTGTAGGGGTGCTTCGGGCTCGCGAAGATCTCGTCGACCGGGCCGCTTTCCATGATCCTTCCGCCGTAGAGCACGATCACGCGGTCGCAGATCGAGGCGACCACGCCGAGATCGTGGGTCACCAGCACCACGGTCGTTCCCATGGTGCGGGTCAGCTCCCTCAACAGGTCGAGGATCTGCGCCTGCACGGTCACATCGAGCGCCGTGGTCGGCTCGTCGGCGAAGAGCAG
The DNA here is from genome assembly GCA_035308865.1 of Allostellaceae bacterium. GTDB lineage: Bacteria > Pseudomonadota > Alphaproteobacteria > ATCC43930 > CGMCC-115725 > DATGFU01. The sequence continues at coordinate 8,830 of DATGFU010000434.1, forward strand.
GGCCGGCTGGCACAGCAGCGCCATCGAGATCATCACCCGCTGCCGCATGCCGCCGGAGAATTCGTGCGGATAAAGGCGGATGCGCTTCGCCGCCTCGGGAATCGCCACGCGGTCGAGCATGGCGGTGGCCTGGGCCAGCGCCTCGGCCTTGCCCATGCGGCGGTGTTGGACCAGCACCTCGGTCAGCTGCGTCGAGACCCTGAGATAGGGGTTCAGCGAGGTCATCGGATCCTGGAAGATCATCGACATGACCTGACCGCGGAGCCGGTCGAGCGCCCTGTCGGGCAGGCCCAGGATCGGCTCGCCGCGCAGCTTCACGGAGCCGCTCGCCTCGCCGTTCCGGGCGAGCAACCCCATGATCGCCATCAGGATCTGGCTCTTGCCGGAGCCCGATTCCCCGACGATGCCGACCGTCTCGCCGGCCTTGAGGGTGAAGCTCACATCGTTGACGGCGGCGACCCCGCCGCTATCGGTCCGGAACTTGACCCGGAGGCCTTCGACCTCGAGCAGCGGCGGCTGCACGCTAACGATCCTTCGGATCGAAGGCGTCGCGCAGGCCGTCGGCCACGAAATTCATGCTCAGCAGCACGATGACGAGGAAGAACCCGGGGCAGAGAAGCTGCCAAGGCGCCGTTTCCATCGCGTTGGCGCCCTCGCTGATCAGCACGCCCCAGCTCGTCGCCGGCTCCTGCACGCCGAGGCCGAGATAAGAGAGGAAGGACTCGCTGAGAATGACGTTCGGCACGAGCAGGCTGGCATAGACGATCACCGGCCCGAGCGTGTTCGGGATGATATGCTGCCAGACGATGCCCAACGGCCGCATGCCGCAGGCTCTCGCCGCTTCGATGAACTCCCGATGCTTGAGGCTTAGTGTCTGGCCGCGCGTGATGACGCTGACGGTGAGCCATAGGAGCGCGCAGATCGCGATCAGGATGGCCCTGACGCCGCGCCCGAGCACGACCGTCAGCATGATGACGAAGAAGAGGAAGGGGAGCCCGAACAGGATATCGACGATCCGCATCATCGCCTGATCGACGCCGCCGCCGAAATATCCGGCAACAGCGCCCCAGGCGACGCCGACGATGACGGCAACCAAAGTGGCGACGGCGCCGATCAGCAGTGAGGTTCTACCGGCCACCAGAATGCGCGTGAGCAGGTCGCGGCCGAGTTCGTCGGTGCCGAGCACATGGCCAGGGGTCAGCGGCGGCAGGGATATGGCGTCGAAGTCGGGTGCGGTCGGATCGAACGGCAGCAAATAGGGGCCGACGATGCAGGCCAACACGATCAGCGGGACAATCACGAGCCCGGCCACCGCGGCATGATTTCGTCTCAGCCGCGCGAACCCGTCCCGCAGCTGGCTCCGCGGCGGCGCCAGGTCACTCTGATCCGGCGGCGCGCGAAGCGGCTGAGCCAGGTCAGTCATAGCGGACCTTGGGATCGACCACGGAATAGGCGAGGTCGACGATCAGATTGGCGAAGATGATGAGGCCGCCATAGAAGATCACGGTGCCCATCACCAGCGTGTAGTCGCGGTTGGATGCGGCCTCGACGAAGAAGCGGCCGATCCCGGGAATACCGAAGACCCTTTCGATGACGAGCGACCCCGTGATGACATCGGCGGTGGCCGGGCCGAGGAAGGCCAGCGTCGGCAGCAGCCCGCCGATCAGCGCGTGATGCAGGACCGTCCGTCTCATGCCGATTCCCTTGGCTCGGGCCGTGCGGACGTGATTGGAGCGGAGGCTTTCGATCATGCTGCCGCGCGTGAGGCGCGCAATGACGGCAATCGTGGGCAGCGAAAGGGCGGCGATCGGCAGGATCATCTGGTCCCAGTCGCCCCAGCCGGCAGTCGGCAATCCACTGAACACGACGCCGAACGGGAGGTGCAGCGGGTGATCATGCGGCACGACGGACAGCAGCAGCTGCATCACGGGCGCAGTAACGAAGGTCGGGACGGCAACCCCGGCCATGCCGAGCGTCATCACCGTATGGTCAAGGATACTATTTTGGCGCAGGGCCGCGATCGTCCCGAGCCCTATGCCGAAGATCGTTGCCACAGCGATCGAGCATAGCCCGATTTCCAAAGAGACCGGAAAGCCGCGAAGGATCAACTCCGACACGGTGTAGTCGCGATATTTGAAGGAGGGCCCGAAATCGAGGTGCAGCACGCCCCACAGATAGCGCCCGTACTGCTTCACCAGCGGCTCGTCGAGATGAAAGGACCGGTTCAGGTTTGCCAGCACCTCCGGCGTGGCCTTGCGGTTGGAGTCGAACGGGCCGCCGGGGGCGACCCGGATCATGAAGAAGGAGATGGTGATGATGGCGAGGAGCGTGGGGACCGCGATGAGCAGCCGCCGGAGGACATACCTCAGCATGGAATGAGGGTGTTCCCGGCCACTCGGTTCCGTCTCGCTGTCTTCCGCGGACCGCCCGCTGCGGCCCTCCCGTGCTGCACTAGCAGGAGTTCACAGGGCCGACAAGGGGGCACGGGCAATTTGTCGAGCGATCGTTCAAGAACGCCGTCGCTCGGCTCAAAGCCTGGGTATTTGGGGGCTGGAAAAGCCAAGGCGGCGAGGAACATTCCTCGCCGCCTTGGTAACGTATGGACGTATGCACCGGGGCTGGAAGGGACGGGCCCAGCCCGTCCCTTCCGATCCGCCGGTTACTGCAGGTCGATGACCGCCCGCCGGTTCTGCGGCTCGCGCACGCCGTCGCCGGTCGGAACCAGCAGGCCCGTCTTGCCGACGCCGACCGTCGAGATCTCGCCGCTGGCGACGCCGTCCTTGACCAGCTCGCTCTTGACCGAGTCGGCGCGCCGCTCGGAGAGGCCCTGGTTGTAGGAAGCGGTGCCGACCGTGTCGGTATGGCCGGTCACCGTGATGTGGGCGATGCCGCCGGCCTTCACCACGTCGGCCGCCGA